>CAYYFV010000108.1:0-3107 GCA_964471455.1 uncultured Candidatus Peribacteria bacterium
GACGGAAACAATAATAGGACTGTTTTGCAGCAGAATAATCTTTATTGTGAAACCGTTGATGATGAGGGCCGGGCAATTAATTTAGGGATTGGATGTATAGGTGGGAATGGTGAAGTTGTTCCGCTAGATGGTGAAGATGGTCAAGATGGTCAAGGTGCTCAAGGTGGTGGTCAAGCAGGTGGTGGTGAAGCCCAAGAGGCAGGTGGTCAGGCAGGTGGTCAGGCTGGTGGTGGTGAAGCCCAAGAAGTAGATGACGGTGATGAAGAAGGTGTTGTTGCAGATGATTGTATTGAAGGTGCGAATGCTAATGTTAATCAGTCTGATCATGATGAAGATGGTTTGGTGGATGTGTGTGATGGTGATATGGATAATGATGGTGTTTTGAATGCAGTGGATGCCTGTCCTTTCACGAAAAATCGATTGGAGCATGATAATCTTTTTGACTTTGTGACAGATGAAGGTTGTTATGATGAAGACGACGATGGGGCGTTTGCTCGAGATATTCGATTTGATGATTTTGATAATGATGGAGCTGTGGATTTTGCAGAGGAGGAGAATCCAGTTGTCTATGACAACTGTTATGCTACAGTCAATCCTAATCAGGCTGATAGTGATGGATTCAATGATGGGAAGACTTTGGGGGATGCTTGTGAGGATATGAAATTTACTTTGGTTAAGCCGGATGATACCCTTGCAAGCTTTGCCTTACAGTTTAAATGTAATGGGGGTCGTGTGGGTAATGAGTGTGATTTTAATGTAGACTTTGGTCTAGCTATAGATTCTTGTCCTGATGTGTCTTTTGTGTCTTCTGGGGAGGTTTCTGGTTCTGGTACTTTGGATCAATCTGGGCAGGCATGTGCTTATGAGTTATCAAATCATATTTATAACAATATTGACTTTGATTATGCTAATGAGGTTGAGGAGGTCGCTGTTTCTATCTCTGGGGATGTGAGGTATGTTCGTTTAAGAGAGGGGACGACCGTGGTGTCTCTTGATAGATTTGGAGATTTGAACTATTGGCAGTTGGATGCTCTTGTAAGAGGGTTGTCTTCATTGGTTGAGGTGTCCGGTGAAAGTGATTTTTCTTCTGTGGTTAATATGCAACGTATGTTTAGGAAGGCTTCTGCCTTGCGCTTGGTTGATGTGAGTGAATGGGATGTGAGCTCTGTGCAACTTATGAGTTGGATGTTTGATGAGGCCGACAATTTAGTGTTTTTGGATGTTGATAACTGGGATGTGAGTAATGTTGAGAGAATGCATAGTATGTTTAGATATGCTGATGATTTGGTAAGCTTGGATGTGAGTCGGTGGGATGTGAGTCGGGTGTTAGATATGCGTAATATGTTTCAAGGTGCAAGTAATTTGATTTCATTGGATGTGAGTCGGTGGGATGTGAGCTCTGTGGAATTTATGAGTTGGATGTTTTATGGTGCTTCTAATTTGACATCGTTGGATGTGAGTGAGTGGGATGTGAGTTTCGTTACAGGTATGCGTGGTATGTTTGAAGATGCAAGCAATTTGGAGAGATTGGATTTGAGTGGATGGGATGTGAGTTCCGTTACAGATATGGGTCAGATGTTTCAAGGTGCAAGTAACCTACTTTCGTTGAATGTGGGGGGGTGGAACTTGGCGAGGGTTGAATCTATGCGCAATATGTTTTATGGTGTAAGGAGTTTAGTAGATTTGGATTTGAATTCTTGGGATGTGAGTTCTGTTACAAATATGGACAATATGTTTAATGATATGCGTAGTTTGGAGAGATTGGATTTGAGTGGATGGGATGTGAGTTCCGCAGCAGGTATGCGTAGTATGTTTTATAATCTAGGAAAATTAGAGCATTTGGATTTGAGTGATTGGGTGTTTGATGCAGGGCAACATGATATGATTAAGTCTGTGTTTAGTCGTAATAGGGTTTTTGGTGCTCCTAGTGGGAGGAATTCTGATGTGTATTTGGGGGACGTTGATTGGAGCTTTATTTTGTATGATGATGGTCGTCGGAGTGTTTTGAGAAACAATGATTTGTATTGTGGGTTGAGAGATGTGGATGGGGGCGATATTAATGTTGATTTGGGGTGTGTTGTGGATTAGTTGAATGTTTGGTTGGATTGTGTAATGATCTTGAATCGATTTGTGAGTAAATTTGGACTGGGGTCTTGAGTAAAATTATTTTTGGTGTCTGATGTTTTATTTTGTGTTGACATTGATTTGGGGTTGGTGTGTGAATCACGTATACATTGGAATGTTTAGGTGAAAGCGTCAAAGCTGCATGTTAAGATTGAATTAAAATAAATATTAATGTGCACAACATGAACAACATGAGAAAACTGATTTATGGACTGCTAGCGGCATTGATTGTAGCGACGCTTTGGTTGTCTGTAGGTTCCTTAGATAAAACTGCTGATGGAGCAGGTCCTCCTGCCCTGCCAGAGGTAAGTATGGGAAATAATTTGACTGGGTCGGTGACCTTGGAAGATCTAGCTGATATTTTCTTACGTTTGAGTCCTGCGGATTTTTCTTGTAGTGCTCAGCCTGTGACGGCTCCAAAGACTGGTCAGTGGTCGTTGGTGTCAGTGCCAAAAGATACAACTGTTGCTAAGTTTATGACTAGGTTTACTGGTAAGAATGATTTTTATCTCATGTTGTCATTCGATCCAGTTAAACAACAATGGGTGGAATATGGTTCTAAGGTTTATGAAAATGCTCGCGATGTGGTTGCAGGTGTTGAGCGCTCTGAGTTTGCCTCGACTGTATTGAATGCTAATACAGATGTTGTTGTGTTCTCTTTGCAAGATGTGCAGGTGTGTCCAGAGGCGCCGGCAACTGCATATGTGCATGTGCCTTATGAGTCTGGATTTATTTTGAGTAATGTACCGAATGGTTATTTCAATGCTGATGTTTTGGTTGTGTATGATTTCTTCACATTGGAAGAGGTGAAAATGGATCCTGTAACTGGTTTGAGAGCAGGTAGTTACTGGATGGAAATTGATATTCAAGACGGTCGGGTTTTTGGTGATCCAAAGCCAGTGGCGTCTAGTACGAGTAGTCAAAAATCGGGTGGTCAAAGTGGGACTACTCAAGGATCTACATTTGGTTCTACTGCTGGAACT
>CAYYFV010000109.1:0-3096 GCA_964471455.1 uncultured Candidatus Peribacteria bacterium
GGTTATTCCGATCGTCGTTCTGGTGGTCGATCTAGAGGAGGTTCCTCTTTTGGACGCGGTAATTCGCGTGGCGGATCTAAACGAGGTTCGCGTGAAGGGTCTGATAGAGGTTCGCGTGGTGGATCTGGTCGGGGTTCGCAAGGCGGGGGGCGTAATGGTTCTGCTCGAAGTTCGCAAGGCGGATCTAGAAAGCGTAGACGGGGTTAGTTTTAATTGGGCTTTTAGAATATTGGATCTTTGACGATAATGAGTGATGGGGTTGTTAAATTGGAGTATTGAATATGGAGTTCGTTGGCTTGTGCCTCTGGTATATTTATAGCTATTTGATGTGAAGAGAATTGATTTACCGTAAATGTCGCATAGGGTATGAAGCGTTGATATTCGAATTCGGTGCCAATGCAGAAATGTAGATTTAGAATGAGGGCTTTTTGATATGCTAATTTGCTTATGGATAAGAACCCTTCTTGACTGCCATAGAAATTATCGATGTATATTGCTGGTTCAATTGTATGGGAATCAGGAATGAAGACTGATGTGATTTTGAGAATTGCCCGTGAATCGAGTTTGTTGTGGATGAAGTGTTGGACTAGTTTTTGGTCTTCGAGTAGGATGAGTCCTAGGAGGTTGTGTGTTTTGGAGCCTGTTTTGTAGTGAAAGCAGGTAATCTGCGGTTTGAGACCTATTTGAATGACTTCATTGAGATCGGTGGTTTCGATTGTGTGTTCTGAGGCATGTGAGATTTCTATGTTTGTTAACCATCGTTGTCTTTGTGTTTCACTGAAGTTGATGGAGGTGTTGTTTGGAATTGTTTTGAAGTCTGTTTCGGCCTCGTGGACATGGGCGTAGATGATTTCTTCGAGTAGTTGGTTGATATTTTTGGCTGTAAAATGTGGTTTGAGGTATTCGGTTTTTGTGACTATTGTTTTTAGTTTTTGGATTTGTGGTTTCGTGAGGTTTGGGTATTTTTGTGTGTATTGTTCAATGTTGAGAATGTATTGATCGATATAACTGTTTGTAATTTCGAAGATTTCTTCTTTGGAATTTGCGCTTAATATGTCGATGTATAGCGGGTTTTTATGATCTATGATTGCTAGATGTAGATGTAGGTTAATTTGTTCGCAAAATTTGGCTAATCTTTTGGCGGCATGATTGGATTGGTTGTCTGTGTGGATGTATTTTTCGATACATGTTGCAAGTCTGGGGTGAGTGAGTGTGCAAATAATTTGGGTGAATTTGTAGAAGTGTTTATGGATTTTTGCTTTTTGAATTGTCTCGAGAATGGGTTGTGTGTGTTTGGAGGTGTCAGGGTAGTTGGAAAGTATTAATTTGGCTAACTCTGTTCTGCTAGAGGCTGATGTGTTGGCTTGTCTGAGACCTTCTAGCAGAATGAGTTTGATAAAATTTTTGCTGTAGTCTGTGTGGTAGATTGTTTCTAGGAGTGATGTGGGTGCATGTGTGCATGTCCAGAGTAGATAATGGTGGCAGGTAGATGGTTCTTGAAGGATTTTTTGGCATAAATCAAATGCTTGAGGATTGTAGTCCTCCAAGAGTTGGCTTGATAGCTTTAGAAATTGATAATCTTGTGGGTTTGAGGGAGTTTGTATTATGTCTGATATAAAGTGGAAATGTATGAGTGTGTTTTGGCAGTTGAGGATTTTGGATGTGAGCAGCTGGTTGTGACTGATTGGTGTATGAGGATTTTTTAAATGGGGTGTTTTTTCGATTTCGAGAATGATTCTTCCGATGTTATTGAATTGGTCTTCTATGTTGTGTGGGAAGCAATCAGTTAGTGTGCTTATGTCTGAATTATCTAATTGAGAGATAAATTGTTTGATTTTTTCTGTTGGGAGGTGGTCTTTTGTCAGTGTGCATCCAAATGTATCCACGAGAATGATAAACATGTCGCTAATATGTATATGTTGGGGCAAGTCTAGTTTATTGGATTTGACGTATTGTGTGTAGAGTTGGGCTATGATGTGTGGAATTGGGAATTGGTGGGCTAGTGTGTTGAGTGTGTGTTGGATTTGTGATAGTTTTTGATAATAGAGTCGGAATTGAGCATATAGATCGGGGTTTGGATATTCCAAATCTATCTTTTGGCAGATGGCTGTAGTTCTATCAAGTGCCTGCAGTATTTGTTGGTAGGGCGTTTGTGGTGCTGTTTCTGGAGTTGTTTGTTTTTCAAGCATTAATAGTTGCTCTATTTCTTTGTGTTTAATGTGCGTTTTGGATTTGTGTTTGTCAATTATTTTATTGTTTAAGTTTGTGTTTTTTGTTATCGTGTTGGAAATTAAATATGCGGTTTATGGTTAAAACATTGATAATTAGTTCTTCTTTGAATCCCGAATCAAAGAGTTTCCGGCTGTGTAAAATGATATTTGATAAAATGTCTACAGAAGATGTTGAGGTTGAATTGTTAGATCTACGAGATTATGAGTTGGGACATACCTTTCGGACGACTCCAGATATGCAACGAATCTCCGAAAAAATCGCGGCTGCAGATAACTTCATTATTGGTATGGCTGTTTATTGTTATTCAGTAAATGATAGTTTGAAATCGGTTTTAGATAATTGTTTCTCTGAGGTAACTGGTAAAAAATATGGAATTGTTTGTGCTGCCGGTGGCGACAAAAGTTATTTGTCGACACAGCATTTATCTCAAATTTGTGCAAATGAGTGGCGCATGGTGCAATTGCCCAGAATTGTGTATGCGTCTGGCAAGGATTGGCAGGAGGGTGAGCTTGTGAATCAAGAGGTTGTGGAGCGAATGGATATTTTTGTTAAAGAATTTCTCGAATTCGTGCTCTAGCGAATGTGATGTGGCCACTTTGGTATTTATGACTTAATATGTTTATTGGCTATCCAAGTACTAATTGGCACTGCCAGGATAAGGCTGGAGGATCCTATTAGCGAGCGGATGATTTCTTCGGCAATAGGTTCGAAGTTGATCAGGCCGGCAATTGACTGTGGGTTGGAGGCGAATAATAGTAAGGTTGGTAGGGCTGCACCAGCATAAATTAGAAAGATTGTGTTTATAAGAGAGGCGATGTGGTCTTGGCCTATGTGCATGGCTTCTTTGTAGACGTTTTTAGAGCT
>CAYYFV010000110.1:0-3093 GCA_964471455.1 uncultured Candidatus Peribacteria bacterium
TCATTCAACTTGCGTTTAGCTTTTCGTTTGTAAGATGCTGCGGCTGTTGTAGCATCAATTGTTTTATCGTTAACTTTTCCTAGACGTGTTGCGTCTTGTACTTGCTTCCAAGTCAAAGTATTATATTGTCTTGGGTTTCTAGACATTTCGATAAATTCTTCAGGGCTTATTTTGGCTGTACTAGGGTTGGCTTTTACCCTCTCAACTATGTCTTTAGGGGTGGCACCGGAGGTTTTTTGTGTGTCGGTGAGCTTCCCTTCTAAGTTGGAAAGAGTTTTACCCATAGATCCGAGTGTGAGCGGTCCGCTTGGGCCCATGGCAATTGGTAATCTTTTAAATACTCGTCCAGCTTGACGGAACCTTTGACTTGTAAATGTCTGGATGGCATTTGTGAACAAACTAGCCCTGGTCTTTGATCCGACATCTAGAGCTACATCGTAGACGATGACGGCAGCTCCTATGGTGACAAAGAATTTCTCGATGGTACCTATTCCAGAAAATGGATAGGTGAGATCTCCTCCGAGTCCGATTCCACTTGAAGAAAGCCCGTTTTTTTCGATAGCGCTAAAAATTATATATGATATCGACATTGCAAAACCGACTTTGGCAGGTGCAAAAGCATGTGTCATAAATTGGCCCCAGAGCTTTTGAAGCTCGTCAAATGCTGAAATACCAACTACTGACGCAAAAACTACTAGTGGTGATACCGCAATCGAAAGCCATAGAAATACCAAACGAACTAGCAATATCGCGAACAAACTAAGATAGGCGGCTCCATGTACAAGGATAATAATCATACTTAAGAGAGCGTTGATTGTGAGGTTGACGGTGTCCAGGGTGACCTGAAAAGTACGTGAGGCCTGAAGCCCGTCTGCAATATTTGCATAATTACCTGCCATAATCATAGATAAGTTGGAACTGGTGACTCTCGAGAAGAATGCTTTGGCTTCCTTAGTCAGAGAGGTTCCATTACAAAATTTTGGTTGGTCGGTCCCCGGCACACTAAAGGTGTTGAATCCAGAGAAAACACCTGATTCGATACCACTCCCCACTTGAATCAGAGTGGAGCAAAGAGAGTCCTCAATTCTTCCTAAAGAATCTGCAGAGTGAGACTGGACTGTATTTGGCAAACTGAATGCAAAAGTAGTGACCACGTTGGAGGCATCCAAAATGAGTCTGGCTCCAAAAAAACTAAAGTTAATTGCGACTAAAGCAATAACCATTTTTTTGAAAAATGATTTGAGTTCATAAGTACCACCCTCTCCTATTCCAAGTAGGTTGTAAAGTGTTACACCGATCAGCAGGATTGCTATAATAAGATTGGTGAGATTACGAAATTGCACCCAGATATCAAACAATCTATCTTCGATACCAGGACCATAAATTAGGGAATTATCTAACAATGGACCCATAAGAAGGAGAACTGGCCAAATTAATTGCTGAATTACCTTGAACCCAACAGTGAGGGCGGCGACAATTTTGTTGAGGAAGTCTTTGACTTCGAAACTAGGTTTGTTGGTAGCCTCTGCAGGGCTGGCAAATGCCTCTGTGACAAATGGCAACAACTCTGTATTGATTACTATCACTGCAAGCAAAAGACTAAATAAAAACTTGAAAGTAAGCTTGTTACAAACTTTTGATGATAGCGATTGAATCATTCTTTTGAACCTGGAAACTTTCATTGAAATAGTTTTTATTAATTTAATATTATTCGTCTTTGAGGTTGATTCTTTCACTCAATTCTTGACTTGTAGATACCTTCCCAGATCTCAAAGCTACAGAAAAGAAAAAGAACGGAGTCATAGCATACGGCCGATGTGAATGATCTGTCTCAAGTGCTGTGACTAACTTCTTAACTGCAGTTTTTAAAGGATCATTTAATTTTTTATCTGCTTGCCCGTTGATGTGTTCTTGAGTTAGCTTTGGGTGAGCTGATGACTTGGGATTGATCACTCTACCGTTATCCTCGACAAATAGATTTCTTGCAAAATCAATAAATTCATTTGATTCAAAAAGAGAAATCTTCTTGCTACCTTGCTTGAATTTAATATGAGCATAACTTTGGTAGAAGCCCGAAAGACAAGATTTTGCTAGGGCATTATCATTTTGAAGTAAGTCTGCAATTTGAGCCTTACGGAATACCTCAGCTATCATTTTTTCAACCATACCCTCGGCGTGAGCTCCGAGATTAACACCTGTAATTTTTTGAAATGATATATTAAATAGTTTATTGAAGAACCAAAAATCCACCAAAGCTTGAACCAAATTACCAATTTTCTTGGTTTGTTTAGCCTCTATAATACTGGTAAACAATTGTAGAAATGCATTGAAACTAGTAAAACCTGATGTAAACAATGTCGCTAGATGAAATAGTGTACTACCTTCTGTAGCTTGATTGGCAGCACCTGATTGAAACTCTTCAAACCTTTGTTGCTCCATCATATGTGCAGACAGATTGCTCATTGCCTCCATTTGATCTCGATACATACTACTTCTGAGCATTTTTACGACAAGATCTGCTGTACCCTTTCCATAAAGAATGCTGATGTGCTTATGCATCTGCGGACTATGTGGAAGCTGCTTGGTATATGCAGCGAGAGGTAAAATCATATGCTGAGTTGAGCGCTTGGATCCAAGGTACCCTAAAACTGCATAAATGGATTTAATTGTTAAAAACCCTTTGCCCTGTTTTATTCTAAAATCTGGTATGGTCGTGGCTTGTGTAAGAAAAACTTCTAACTTTGTTGGCCTTAAATTCCCACTTAAAGATCCAGGTAACACTGTTCCTCTGAGATACATACCTTGATCTGGAGCTAGGCTTTTGAGCGGTGATCCCAAAGAAGGTACTGTCGCTGCTGGGACTTTGAGTCTGTTAAGAGCCCTTTTGGCTTGAGCTTTTGTGAACTGTTCTTGTTTTGAAGTGTCTAGAATAGAGGTAAGTTTGAGGATACCCTTATCGAGTATCGAACTGGAAAGAATAGACCCTTTGGCTTTGGCTTTGGCTTTGGGTGTGGATGAGGATGATGGTTGGACTCGCTTGGAGTCTCTAACTCCAAGAATGGCCTTATCTGATTCCAAGGTGACTGATTCTAA
>CAYYFV010000111.1:0-3074 GCA_964471455.1 uncultured Candidatus Peribacteria bacterium
TTTAGTTTGTCGTGAGTTGTATTTTTTAGCTTTAGATTTTGAGTGTTTAAAAAAAGCCCCGTGTGAGGGCTTTTAGTTTGTTTCTGGTGCCATTGATTGTTTGAAGTTGTAGATTTGTTGTGTTTGTCTTGTAATGTAACCTTGCCAGCTGTAGATGTGTAAATTGTTTTGGTATTTTTTTTCGAAAGATAAATGTAATTGATCTTCTGGTTCGACTTGGAAGGGAGTTTGTATTGGTAGATAGCAGTGTTTCCAGCAATTTGATGTTTTTCTGCCTTTGATGTCGTCTGGAGTTATGTCTAATGTTGTTTGTGTGGATAGATCTGCTATAAAAGCTCCTTTGAAGCCAGTGAATATACCTGCTTGTGTGATATTAAATGATAGTTCTTGTTGGTATTCTGTCTTGTCACTGCCGTCAAAATTAAATGTAGTGGCAATTTGTCTGTTTGCTAGATGTGTTTTTTTTGGGAAAATGCAGTCGTAGCTAATGTTAAATGGTGATTTGAGTTGGAATTTTTCGAGTAACCGTTCTATATCATATAATTTGTTGAGTTGTTTAATGTTTTTGTTTTGGACTTGCTGATGAGCCTGGATTGAGCTTATGGGTGTTATGTATGTTTGGACTTTTGATGGAAGCATTATGCCATTTGGTTTGAGGAAGTTTGTTCGAGCATGATTGAGAATTTTTGTCATGTTTTCGTTGTCTCCAAGGTTTCCGAGTATTTCTGAAATTATCATGTCTACAGGTTTTGTGAGTTTGACGTCGAATGAATGCTTGTTTATGAGTTGGTATTTATTTTGATAATTTGCTTGATCTAATCTGCTTTGTGCTTGTGGAATTCGCTCAGGATTTGCTTCTATGGCATATACAAACTCGGCTCCTGCATCTAGTGCCCATTTGGCAAGAATGCCCGTGCCAGCTCCGATGTCTAGTATTGTCATTCCTGGTTTTATGTTTTCGTGGATTGCTTTTTGATAGGCTTGCATTCTGATTTGGTCTTGGAGCATTAGGGTATGAAAATTGTCATCCCATTGTTCTACAGATTCTGCAAGTGGAAACCAAACCTGCTCAGGCTGGTATTGCATTGTAGCTTTGGTTTGATATTGATTGTTAAATTTGAACATAATGTGTGTGTTAGTTAATTCCGGCGGCAGGAGATTCTACTTGTGTTGTTTTGAGTTTTTTGAAGTCTGGAGTTGGCAGTCCTTTGACTGTGTAACTGAGATAGATGAAGATTGTATCTAAGAAGGCAATTGGAATTTTGAATAACCATCCTGAAAGTATAAGTGAAATCATGACTTCCGTTGAAACAGTCCCTCCAAAGGCAAGTACGAAAAAGATAACACTATCTACTAATTGTGAGATTATGGTACTGATGTTGTTACGTAACCATAGTTTGGATTGTCCAGTTCTTTCTTTGATTTTGTGATAGATGAAAATATCAAAAGACTGGGCAATTATATAAGCGAGGAATAACTCCGAATAGATCTTGCATAGCTTGTGCTATAATCGATGAATCGGCAATGCTGGTAAATCCTAGTGCGAGGTTTGATAAGACTACAAATCCGCTTAGTACTAAAAATCCTGCAAAAATTGATTTATATCCTTCTTTGCGTCCATGGTGTTCTGTGAGTATGTCAGTTGCTATAAATACTGATGCATAGAATGCTTCAGCTGCAGTTGTGACAAAGCCCAGCATGGGTACTAATTTACCTACAAATATTGTTGTGAGCATAATGTTTAAGAGTATTGTGGCGGTGAGGTAGTTCTTACCCAGTCGCCATGCGAATAGCACTAGTACGAGGTCTATAACGGCAATACTCAAGAATAATATGATATTTGACATGTGTTTTAGGGTTAGACAATAATATGAAATATCTATCTATACTTTACGGGCTTTTTGTTTTTTGAAAAGTTTCTTGTTAAATTTCGGGTTTTGTTGTGTTTTTATGGCTGTTGAGCTGTGCTTTTTGCTTATATTTTCAAGCAAAGTATGTTATAATTGAAGTAATTTAAGGTGTTGTGTATGCAAAATGATATAAAAAATTTAAAGAAGCTTTTACTGGCGTTTGATTGTTCGTCTCAAGAAATAGAGGTTTTTATGAAGTTGTTTAGTTCTATTGGGCTTTCTATTTCGGAACTTTCTGAGAGGTCTGGTTTTGAACGTAATAAATGTTATCGTTTGGTTGATGAGCTTTTGTCCAAGGAGTTGATTGTGCAGATGGTGAATAAAAAAATTAAAACATATCAAACTAAGACGCCGAGTGAATTAGCAAGTATGTTTGAAAGTAGAATTCGTGGAAATCAAAAAATTGCAGCTAGTTTTAAAGAATCCCTGAAAAATTTGAATGAAGTTGTAAAGTTTGATGTTTTTACTACCAAAATTTCTTATTTTCAAAAAAATGAAACTAAGCAGCTTTTGGATGATATTTTATATAATTATGATTATAAGGGGATTTTTGATCCAACTGTTATCTATGCTTATAAATCTGATTTATTAAAAAAATGGTATAAATATCAGATGAGTTCTAGTCAAAGTATAAAAGAGCTAGTGCCACGTACTGGAATTGAATTTTATAATTTGGCAAAAAAAATAACTAATCCGAATTATAATATTCGAATGTTAGATGAAAAAGTCTCTTTTCCTGCTGATTTTATTTTGTATGATCAAAAAATATATTTAGCGAGTTATAAAAGTAAAGTAGCTTTGGTCATTGAGGATGATGATTTGTATGAGGCTTTTAACTCTATCTTTGATTCGATTTGGAAGCAGTGATTGAGGTGGTAGTGGCATGAATTGGCTACTGGGATGGTGATTTATTTGTTGTCTGTTTTGTACTTGTTTGTTTGGCCCTGCGTCTGCGGGTTTGACATATTGGAAGTCTTGATATAGTGTGGTTGAAATAAATTTATAGTTGAAGACTTTGTGAAATTGGAGGTGTGTAAGTTAATAGATTTTCAATCGGATGAGGATATAGATGCCTTGGTGGCTTTTTCGGCTAAGAATTGGAAGAAGGAAGGTCCTTGGTCTGCTGATTGTTTTCGGTTAGATGGGAGATTTCCTTTGAAGTTG
>CAYYFV010000112.1:0-940 GCA_964471455.1 uncultured Candidatus Peribacteria bacterium
GAGAGCTAAAGCTGCTGTATCTAACATCTCTGGAGTGGGAGCCAAGGTGGTTAACCTTTGGAATATGAGACCTGGATAACTCATTATCCTGGAGAACAAGCTTTTTGGAAACTTGGCTGAGAGCTTGAGAAGCTCATATGAAATCCCAGCTAGTAACGGTAAAGTAGCTATCCTTAAAATAAGATTTGTGGCAAAATCTGGGCTCTGTGGCAGAAAAGTATAGACAAAAATACTTAATAGGAAGACAAAGACCAAGAAGCTAGTTCCGCAACGCGGATGGAAACGGGTTTGCTTGGCAATTTGTTCTTGAGACAAGTGGAGATCTTGCTCATAGGCTGCAATAGACATGTGCTCGGCGGCGTGGAATCCAAACACGCGACGAAGTATCTTGGAAAAATGCATGAGCTTGAGATAGCCCGCAAATAATATGATTTTGATAACTGCATCAAGAGCATTGAAGGCAATATAGTTTTGGCTCAAAAACTGAGAACTTTGCTTGGCTTGGCTAGCAACTGCCAAAGGGATTACCTTGAAAATCAAAATCGCAAGACTTAGAGATATGGCTATACTTAATAACAATCCCAAGACCTGCATAATAGGATGGCTTTGGCGAGTAGTCTCTGGATGAGAATTTGCTGTGGATGCTTGATCTGGAGACTCATCCTCAACAAAAATGTCTGTCGAAAAATTCATAGCCTTGGTGCCAATAAATAGCATCTCAAACATATTAATAAAGCCCCTAATAATAGGGATGTTGAGAAACTTATATTTGCGGATAATATTTTGATAACAATAAGTCTGCGTGACAAACTCTCCATTCTGTTTGCGGCAGGCGATGCTTACGTAATTGGGTGAGCGCATCATGACACCTTCCATCAGTGCTTGACCACCAACTGCAAAATCAATTTTGTTTTTCATCTTAATTTTTTTTTTCTGTATT
>CAYYFV010000112.1:950-3060 GCA_964471455.1 uncultured Candidatus Peribacteria bacterium
GAGATGTGAATATTCATCTTATAAATTTCATACATTTCATATTAAGTTTTTTTTCTGTATTATATAAACAATCCATATAAATTAAAAGCCCTTATGATATTTGATGTCTTATTCACTGGTTTACATGATCATGATAAAAATGAGCAATACTATTATATTACACCCCATACATCGAGCGTGACTCTGATGTCGAACCAAAAAGATACCCATGTGTTGTTTGATACTGGCTCCTTTTATCACCGACAAAAGGTAGTCGATGGATTGAAAAAACATGGCCTGACCCCCGCAGATATAACACATGTACTGATGACCCATTCTCATATGGATCATACAGCTAATTGTACAATGTTTGAAAATGCCGAAACCCATATCAACCGCTCTATGCTCGATCATAAAGATGGTATCTGCAAGATCTATCCCGATCTGCATGACAAATCTCTACCCTTAGATATCGAAGTATTTCCAACTCGTGGACACACAGATGACCATGTTAGTTACTTTATAAATTTTGAAGGTAAGCGATACTGTATTGCTGGAGATGCTATTCGGGAGGATCATTTCTTGAATGCTCCACCATCTTATTTCAATTTTGAGAAGAGGTTTCAATTTTTAGAGTCGGCACGACATATTTTTGAAAGTTGCGATGTGATTATTCCTGGTCACTATCAAATAATCGACGGGGAATATAAAGATAAGTTGTACCAAAAACTGTTAGTGCATCAAAGACATATTTTTAATAAGCTAAAGCCTCTTGATAAGCTCAAATATGTGACGCGTAAATTTAGAACAAAAAAAAGCTCCAAGTAGTGGAGCTTTTGTGATTTTTTGAGTATGAACCTTGTGACTAGATTTCTGAGACGTCTACCTTGAGACCAGGACCCATTGTACTTGCGATATGAACTGACTTGATATAGGTACCTTTTGAACCTTCCGGTTTGTTTTTCTTGATGCCTTCAACTAGAACTTTGATGTTCTCTGCTAATTTGTCAGCACCGAAAGAAAGTTTACCAACTAGAGAGTGAGTTGAACCGAATTTGTCGACACGCACTTCTACTTGCCCTTGCATGATGTTGTTGATGGCTTCGACGATGTTTGGTGAAACGGTGCCGTTTTTTGGAGTTGGCATTTTACGAGCTTGACCGAGTTGCTTAGCGATTTTGGCAAGATCTCTCATGACTGTTGGATGAGCTACCGCATAATCAAAATCCATGAATCCACCTGCAACTTTTGTTACTAGGTCCTCGAGACCAGCTTCGATAGCACCTGCCTTTTTGGCATCGTCAGCCATTTCATCTGGAACAAAAGCTACTACTTTGTATTTTTTACCAGTACCGTGTGGAAGAGATGTTGTGAATCTCAAAATTTGATCGGCATGCTTTGGATCGAGACCGGTGTTGACATGCATTTCGATAGAAGCATCGAATTTGACTTTTGAAGTTTGTGGAAGTAATTCCAAAGCTTCTGAAAGTGTATATAAATCTTTTGTAACTAGAGCTTTGGCAGCTACGTAGTTTTTTGACTTTTTGTTAGCCATAATAATTTTGGTTAGTGGTACGAGCCTAGGTATTGCCTAGTCCCACGTGCGTGATTTTAGACGATCTAGCCTGTAATTGCAAGTTTTTTCGGTTCCGAATCGAAGCTTGGTTGACAGTAATAACAAAAAAACCACTCGGATGAGTGGCCTACTTGTGATTTGTGACTGCAGATTATGCAGCTTTGACAGTGTATTCAGAATCAGTATTGGCAGCAAATTCTGCAATTTCTGTATCTTCTGGAACTTCTACACCAAGTCTTTTGGCAGTACCAGTTACAATCATCATAGCGCCTCGAAGATCCTTGGCGTTGATATCTGGTTTTTTGATTTCGGCAATTTCTTTAAGTTGTTGTAAAGAAATTTTACCTACCTTGTTGGTTTGTGGTACTCCTGAACCTTTTTTGAGGCCAAGTTTTTGCTTGATCAAAACTGCAGCTGGTGGAGTTTTACAAATGAAAGAAAAAGTTCTGTCTTCGTAAACAAAAATTTCTACAGGGATAATAGTATTACCCTTGTCTTTTGTTGCAGAGTTGAATTGAGTACAAAAATCTTGAATAGGAAGACCGTGCTGACCTA
>CAYYFV010000113.1:0-3033 GCA_964471455.1 uncultured Candidatus Peribacteria bacterium
ATTACCCTAGATACTACAGATATTACAAAGACTCATACTGCTTGAGTCTTTTTTTACGGTTATTTGTAATTGCAAAGCGATGAGCCTCGTTTCTCAGACGTTGAATGAGCTTGAGAGACTCTGAAGTGTCCGGTAGCAATATGCGACTCTTATCTGGTTTGAAAATCTCTTCTAGGCGCTTGGCTATACTTATAAACTGAATATTTGTACCAAGCGTTTTTTGAGCCTTGAGTGCAGATGACAATTGTCCCTTGCCACCATCTATGACAATTAAGTCTGGAATTTTTTTAAATGAACTATCCTTGTTAATTTGAGATGTATACAAGGCGTGTTTGTACTTTGATTTGATCTGCTTAAAACCAAGCTCCTTAAGCTGGTCACTAAGATCAGGTTGATAGTAGACTTTTTTGAGTTTATGTTTTTCGATGGTTTTATAAATTAATTGCTTAAGTTCTAGCAGGCTAATTTTTTCTGGGTTGATATTTGTGATTTGAATTTGAGTATTGTTAACAAACTCGAAATCTATGCTGGCAATTGATTTTTTATCTTTAATTAATTTGGTTTGGGTTTCTAGGTACTTGCATTTGATAGATTTGTCCAATTTGCTGATATATTTCAGCCGCCGTGTAAGGGCCTCTTGCATAGACTGAAAATCATCAATCTCTCCAGTTTCTAGAGAGCGAATATCGAACTGCCTATAATCAGATTTTTTGGGGATACCATTTTCGAATACAACCATACTTGCAACCGTCTTGGTACCGGCTAAATGTGAAATGTCATAGCACTCTATTCTTTTTGGTAGGGTTTGGAGCTGCAAATCCTCTTTGACTTGCTGGAGTAATTTCTCGAGCTTTTTGGGGTCCTCGGCAAACAGCTTTTTCTCTTGGTTTTGAGCTATGAGGTTAGCATTCTTTTGGCAGAGACTTACAAGTTTTTGCTTGTCACCTAGTTTTGGTACAGATATAGCAATGTGCTTTTGGGTGTGTGACTCTAAGAACTCTTCGAGCTCTGATTTGTGTGTTATTTTAATATTTGTGAGAATTTTTTTGGGTAAATTGTCTGTTTGCTCGTAATACTGACCCACGAAACTTCTAAAGATAGGGTTCTGCTCTGGTTCCGCCTCCAGATGTGTCAATAAGTGATGTGATGTTTCTATGAGTTTACCGGAGCGTATTTTCATCAAATTAATTAAGGCCAGTTCTCCACATGGAGCTGTGGTAATAATATCGAAGTTATCTTTGATATTAGTGCTGCTTATTTTTTGACGCTCTGATAATTTTTGTAAATAAAAATAACTATCTCTGAGTTTAGCAGCCTGTTCGAAGTTTTTATTTGATGCCAGTATTTGGATTTTTTCAAAGATGTACTTTTCAATTTGGGAATACTTGCCCTTGAAGTAATCAGTGATAAATTTGACAATTTCCATTTGCTCTTCCAAAGACATATCAGAGATACATGGACTGTGGGTTTGATCAAGTTGCTTGATCTGGCAAATGCTTTTAGCAAGTTGTCCCCTGGTGATTTTGCCTTTTTTGATTGAAGATATATTTAATTGGCAGCTTCCCAAGTTAAGCACCTGGTTCAAAATATTGATTGGCTCTTGAATAGCTGCATATGAAGTTTTGGGTCCAATGTAAATAGCACCATCATTTTCGACCTTGCGAACTATAAATAGCTTTGGGTATGGGGTTTGTATGATTTTTAGATAACAAAAATTTTTATCATCTTTCATCAAAATATTGAACTTTGGACGCAGCTCCTTTATTAAATTTGTCTCGAGCATTATGGCCTCCAATTCTGTATCGACTACTGTGGTTTTGATATCAGATATTTGCCTGAGCATCAGTTGGTTCTTTGCGGAATGTTTTGTCGAAGCCGCAAAATATGATCGTACCCGACTTTTGAGTTTCTTGGCCTTGCCTACATAAATAACTTCGCCTTTTTTATTGAAAAACTGATAAACACCTGGTTTGGACTCGATGTTCTTGAGTAAATTCTGTATTGTATCTTTGTCTAACAAGGTTTTATGCATGAAATGGAATTAAAAAAGTTATTTTTTATTAATTTTTCAGGATATTGCGTGGATCAATCGGAACTCAGTCCAAGCTTCCTTAATTATATGCGAAGCAACAAGCAAATCGCAATCAAAGATCAACAATTTTATTTGCCAGCATTTGACCCCAACTATCTAAACAATAAGTCGATCGAGATTTATCAAGAACTTTTAGATAAATACAAATCTGCAGCAGCTCTCTTAAGAAAAATCCCAGGTGTGAGAGCTTTTAGCTTGTGCAACAGTTTATCTTTGGGGACCTATCATCCTAGGTCTGATGTGGATTTATTTCTGATCCTTGATAGCAAGAGCTTTTTTACAAGCAGATTGTTGATTATTATTTTATTTGAGATTTGGCGCTTGCGTCCTAGTGTCTGTTTGAGTTTTTGGGTTTCTGATAAATCTATTGATCTTAATTGTATTCAGTTTGATGATGACATTTATCTAGAAAACTGGAAAAACAATCTAGCTTTTGAAACTTCTGATTCCCAATTAATTAAGGACTTTAATCATGCTAATCAGACCAATATAAAGAGTCAGCAGTGCTTTGTATTTAGACCCATGCCAAGTGTAATTGAATCCTTTTTATGCAAATATCAAATCAAACGTGCTCAAACAAAAGCCCAGCAATTAGATGACACATCTGGCATTGTTATAAGGGATGGTTTTTTGAAATTTCATCACAACGATATTCGATCAAGTTTTAATCGTTACTATCGTCTGGGATATGATGAGTTTTTACAAGGTAATCGTGTAAAAACATACCAACAATACCTGCAAGCGGAATCGAAATAATAATACCTAGAATACCTTGGAATTTATAACCAAGCATCATGGCTGTAATAACTACAATTGGATGTAGCCCTGTGGCTTTACGCATAATAACAGGTACAAGTAAGTTATTTTCGAGACGTTGGATAATAAAGTATAGAACAGAAACGGCAATCACAAGCGATGTACTAGTATTAAAAGCAATCGGC
>CAYYFV010000114.1:0-2996 GCA_964471455.1 uncultured Candidatus Peribacteria bacterium
AATCAGCAGGATAAAACTTAAATACTCGAATACTCATATTTTCAAACTAATTAACTTTTCTAAATAAAATATCTTGCTTCAAATTCTGTCGCTGCTGCACATCCATCTCACGCAAAGCCGATTCCTCTCTATCAACTTCCAAAGTCCCCCTCAACTGCTCAGAACGCAAAGAATCACCCAAAGCAATTAAAACCACTATCAAAACCAAAATACCACATACCTTAAGTATCCATTTTATATCACAGGCAGCTAAAATTTTTCTAAAATCCATAAGTTTTCAACGTTAATGAATTAAAACAAAGAATTTTGGGTCTTAGGTTCCAAAACAAAGTGACTTCTCTTAAGCAACTCACCCAAGCAATTCCCTGTTGCAATTACATCATACATGGCATTGTGGGCATTCTCAAAACTTCTATCAAATAAAAAAGTGTGCAGCTCTGCCAATCGTGGATTTTTATAAGATCCAGCACCCATCCGACCAGGCAAACGGCACAAGTCTCGAGTTTGCTTCATCGTGTCAAAAATTTTCTCCGGCAAAAACTTAGTCCCACGCCCCGCACGAGCCAGCTCAATCTCCATCATCTTTTGGTCAAACTCAATATTATGAGCCACAGCAACATCTGCAGAAGCAAAAGCTTCCAAAATTTGATCAAGCACCTCAGCGAATTTCGGTGCCCCCTCCAACATCTGATTCGAAATCCCAGTAAACTCGGTTGTTTCATAAGTCACCTCCACCTCCGGCTTGATCAACTGATCTATCCGAGATAACTCTTTTAGTTCTTTGGAAATAAAATCATACTCATATATAATACAAGCAAACTGAATAATCCAAGGCTGCGCGGCCAATTCAGCTTTGCTGGAGGGAATCCCAGTAGTCTCAGTATCAAAAACAAGTAATTTCATAGCAAACAAATTAAAGTCACTAATAAAACTACCTGATATCAGATCCAAACAAAACACTTTATTTAAAAAAAGCCTCACAATACTTTACAAATACATTTGAAAATGATACAATATAGAGATTTAACAATCAATTTAAGCCAATTATTATGAAAAAATTAAGTTATTTAGCACTCATGGCGCTACTAAGTACCAATCTTGTGGCTATGGCCCAAAATGCACCACCAAGCTTACCAAGCTTCACGCTGCCAACAACTACAGCACCTCCATCAACTCCCACTCAACAAAATAACCAGCAAAATAACCAACAACAACAAAACAACCAGCAACAACAAACAAACCAACCAGCCTCAAACACAGGTTCTACTCCTACTGGATCGACTTCTTTCGACCTTGGAGACCTAGATGATTTTGGATCTGGCTCTGGTTCAAGCACACAAGGATCTGGATCTTTCACAGCTCCAGTCAACTTCGGAGCATATCAACAACAACAAGGTTATCAAGCTTCTCCTAATTTCTCTGGTTCGATGCTTCAGGGTAATGCCTTGGGAGCAAGAGGTTATACGGCTACAGCCGCGCCAAACCAAGTTGCCCAAACAGGACCAGGAGCTCTCGCAGCCCTCATTCCAGTCATGGGTTACACACTTATGACCTTCCGTAGAAGAGAACAGTAAACTTGATCTTTTTGGCTTAAGATTGACAATTTTCACAATAAACCGTAGTCCTCTGATTGACTGCGGTTTTTTTCAAATCAGCCCCACATTTCATACAAGGCTTACCTGCCCGACCATACACTTTGTGTTGGCTAGCATACGAACCATTAGAACCATCCCCCAGCACATAATTAGCTACCGAGCTACCACCCATTTCCACCGCCAAAGGCATAATCCTTCGGATACTCTCATACAGAGCTCTCATTTCCAGTTCGGTCATAGAATCAATTCGACGAGTCGGCAAAATACCACAGTCAAATAAAACTTCATCACAATAAATATTACCCAGGCCAACAATCGCCCTTTGTTCTAGCAAAACCTTTTTGACGGCAGATTTGAATCGACGCATCCGCATATCAAACTCTTCAAAGCTAAATTCTTCCAAAGGCTCCAATCCCAAATTATCCAAAATTCCAGACTCCTCCAGCTCATCCAAAGACTCAAAAAACAACAAATGTCCAAACATCCGCGTGTCATTATAGTACAAAGTCCCACGATCCAATTCAAAAACCACATGCGAATGTTTCGATGGCAATTCCACCAACGAATTTTTGATAGGATGTCCGCCAAAAGCCACTTGCTGATTATCGCGATAAATCAACTGCCCAGTCATCCGCAAGTGCACGTTCATAGCCTTCCCGGATTCAAAAATAAAAATCAAATTTTTGGCACGCCGCTCCAACCGAGCAAAAACTTCCCCAGTCAAACCTTCAATAAATCTCTGAGTCTTCACAGGGTCCTCCTCTCGCTTAGTCTTATGCGAAGCCACCAACTTGGGCCTACCCACAAACACAGATTCGATCTTGCGTCCGACTAGACAAGGCATCAAACTCAAACGTACCGCTTCTACTTCTGGCAACTCAGGCATTTTTTTGGATTTTTAAAATTACATAGCTATACTATCAAAGACAATTTAATTAATCAAAATGCAAAAATTACTATCTCTAGGCCTACTAGCCATCCTTCTAGCAGGCTGCGCAAACAGCCAAGAATCAGCACCACCAGCACTTCCAGAAATGGAAATCCCAGTAGCCGACACTGACGCCCAAACACCAGAAACTACAACCCAAAACCAAGAAACAACCCAATACGAAATTGGTAGAGATACATTCCCTTTCCAATATCAACCAACTACAACAAGTGCACCATCCATCCCTGCAATCAAAATGCCTAGCACAGACACCCCCACAGCACCAGCAGAAGCAGAACCAGCACCAGCAACCCAAGAACCAGCACCAACACCAACACCAGCAACCCAAGAACCAGCAGCCACACCAACACCAGCAACCCAAGAACCAACAGAACCAACAGAACCACCAGACCCACCAGCCACACAAACAACACCAACCCAAGAACCAACACAAACAGAAGCCACAAAAAACA
>CAYYFV010000115.1:0-2986 GCA_964471455.1 uncultured Candidatus Peribacteria bacterium
TTGGGCAAGTAGTAATGGTCATTTAGATGTTGTAAAATATCTTTTTGAAGTTCATTTTTGGGCTTGAAGCGAAATGTCATGGCAGTACCTGCGAATCCATATTCAGAACGAATTTCATTTTCGATATAGCGTTTGTAACTAAAATGTAGTGATTTTGGTTTATTGACGAAAATATTAAAAGTCGGCGGCTCGCAATCGACCTGGGCAATGAAAGTAAATTTGATTCCAGATTTGGGAGGGTGCTTATCGATGACTCTTTCTAGGAAATAATTGAGGTCACGAGTTTTGAGAACTTTTTTACGCTCCAAAACAATCTCTTTGGCAAGATCTAGAATGCGAGTAATATTGGTACCTGTCAGTGCAGAGGTAAAGATAATGGGTGCATAGTAAGCATATGGCATACGAACTTGCATTTCTCTTAGCCAGACATTTTTTTGTTCTGGTTTGATCAAGTCAGCCTTGTTGATTACAATCACAAGACCTTTCTTAGCTTCTAAAATATGCTCAGAGACTCTCAAATCTTGCTTGGCAAGCTCTTGGCTACCATCAATAACCAAGACGCCTACATCTGTATATTCTAAAGCTTGGAGAGATCTAATAACAGAGAATTTTTCTAGACGATCGTATCTGAGTTTACCTTGTTTACGCAAACCAGCTGTATCAGTCAGTACAAAGTTCGTACCTTTGAAACTAAAAGGCAAACTAACACTATCGCGAGTCGTCCCAGGAATGTCTGAGACAATAACCTGATCACTACCCATGAGTTTATTCATAATAGAGGATTTACCCACATTTGGGCGCCCTAAGAAACAAATCTTATTGGATCTTCCAAAAGTATCGATAGCTTTGGGAGCTTTGAACTTAGTGAGTTGCTTGCTAATGGCATTGGTCAAATCATTGACACCGCGATTTTGAACTGCAGACAAGCAAATTGGCTCACCAAATCCTAATTCGAAGGAGTTGATATAATACTCTTCATTTCGGCGGTCGTTTTTGGAGCCGACAAAAATCACAGGTTTGTTTGATTGGCGAAGCATTTTGGCTGCCAAGAAATCATCAGCCGAAAGAGGCACAGACAGATCGATCACAAACACAATGATATCAGACTCATTGATGGCGATTTGCGACTGTTTACGAATGTCAGTCTCCAAGTCTTCAGACGAACTAAAATCCAATCCAGCGGTATCTACAAGCAGAAACTGCTTGCGTTTGAGTTCCAATAATTCGAAGACACGATCACGTGTGGTCCCAGCCCTGTCAAAAGTGATCGAAAGCTTCTTACCAACGATTCTGTTGAACAAAGTCGATTTACCGGTATTTGGTTTTCCGATAATTGCAACAGAAGGTAACATATAAATTTATTAAATTAGTACCAATTCTACATGCATTTTTGCTTTTTGTATAGTAAAAGTTCAAAAAAAATGCTAAAATATAAGTGTTTAATAAAAATTATGGCCAGATCCTTCCAAAAACCCTTAGTGTACCTACTCTTAGCGCAAGCCTTGCTACTTCCGTCTGCAGCCATGGCACAAGAGTTTTCTGTCTTACCCAAAGCCCGAGCCCAAACCACATCTTGCACCAAAATCATAAGAGATTTCCACGACAAATACATTTCCGACAATCCATCTCAAACAAAGTATAAATACAACACATACGGCAGATTTCAGAAGGTCGCCGAAGCAATCATACAAAATAACGGAGGAGGAGGTACTGTGCAGACACAGCGTGGTCAGGATATGACTTCAAAACAGAAGGTCAATGAGATCCTTGGTTGCGGAATTGTCACCGGACGTATCCGACTCTATTTTTGGAAGCCGTTTGTAGCTTATATTATCAAAAACCTCAGCTTGCTAGCTTCGGTTCTGGCAATGCTATTTATTTCGATAGGTGGTTATCAATATTTTATGGCTGTGATTACTGGCGAAGATTCCAATGCCAAAAACACAATTAAGCACGCAATTATCGGCCTTGTCCTAGCTCTAAGCAGCTGGATAATTGTCGATTTAGTTCAAACATTAGTCTCTGTATAATGATATTTAAAAAGATTCAAAAACTGGCTGCCAAAGCCATCGATAAGCTAGAGGAAGTTACTAGCAACCAAACAGACAATCAGCCACCCAAGGCTATTGCCATGCCAGAGTCTGCTGATTCCTCAAAAAATATGCGATTGGTACAGATTTCAATCAATGACGTTGTCAAAATAACAATGGTCTTAATTGGGTTGATTGTCTCTGCGATGTTACTCTTTCAGGTTCGAGATATAGCCTTTATTTTACTTTTATCATACTTATTTTCGGCCGCCCTGGTCCCATCTGTTCGAAGGCTCCAGGAGTACAAAATCCCACAGGGCATATCGGTTATTATTATATTTACATTATTGATTGGAGTGACATCTCTGCTTGTAGGTAACTTAATACCTATTTTGTCTGTAGAGCTCGTGGACTTGGCCTTTCAAGCTCAAAATCTACTCAATCAGTTCTCATCGGACGGCATAGAGCTCAAAGGTATTTTTAAGATTTTTACTCCGATCATAGATAGTACGGTCAGTAATCTCAATAATACTGGGCTCTCAAATACCCTACAAAAAAGTCTCTTAACAGCCGGTGGCAACCTAAGTTTGATAGCAGGCAATGCAGTAGACTTAATTATTGTGGTATCTAATGGGCTGGCCAATGCTTTATTGGTCATGGTGTTGACTTATTTTATGACGGTTGACCAAGATTTGATTGAAAGATTTATCATCTCTTTATTCCCACTCAAATATCAAGATTATATTGCCAATCGTTCTGTGCGTATCAAATCAAAGGTAGGGAACTGGCTCAGAGGTCAAATCTTACTCATGCTAGCTATCACAGTCCTCACTTATATTGGTTTGGTTGCTCTCAACTTCAAATATGCATTTACACTGGCCTTGTTTGCCGGCTTCACAGAGCTGATTCCAGTCATCGGTCCGATAATTGCTTGGGTTGCGACATTGCCGATTGCT
>CAYYFV010000116.1:0-2270 GCA_964471455.1 uncultured Candidatus Peribacteria bacterium
AGCTAAAAAATTATTCTCAGGAATGGATAAAGATCAAGAGGCATTGTTTTTTGTATCAAGTAATGAAGCGCGTGCACTCAGCACTGCAAAGCTTTATAAAGATATTGCCAAGGAGCAAGACTTTGCAGTTATAACTCCAGATAATCATCGAAATCGTATGGATGAAGAGCACGTGGATACTGATATTCGAGTTGTCACATCACTATCTATAAAGTCTAGTAGTTTGCTTTGGAATGCAGTTTATACTCCTGAGAAATATCTGGCAGAAATAAATTGGGAGGGGTTTGACTATGAAGTCAAACAAAACTGGGATGCTGCTCGTGAAGTTGTCATGCATGAATGTAAAGGCTCTTGGGGGGCAAATTTTTCATTTTATTCTGATCTTTTAAAATCGGACAAATTGTTGCCAGCTGATCAAAATACTGCGGGGGATTTATTTGAAACTCAATTTCATCAAATTCTTCGACTTGTGAGATTCGCAGCAAAAAAAGTCGCAGGTAGTTTTCAAGGTAAAAGGATTAGAATTATTGCTTTTGGTCATGAGAATTATGTAGCGAAAGCCTTTGAAAAATATTTTCATGAAGAGGGGATAGGCAATTGTGAAGCAATTGATGTAAATATGATGGGGGATGAGCTTTCGTTCATAAGACGTAATGTACGTGCGGTAGTGGAAAATAATAGTTAAGAGTATTTATTTAGATAATAAGGAGTGTGTATGCAGAAATTTGAGAATGATGGGCGAGAGGAAATTGTCTACAAAGGTAAAATATTTGAAGTTGTCAAACAGCCAATGAAAGCGGGTGATAAAAAAATATTTTTTGAAATTGCCCGTAGATCTCCGGGCGTTCGTTTGATAATTATTAAGGGTAATAAAATGTTGTTGACGCGTGAGTTTCGGAGTGAATTGAATGACTTCGATTATCGGCTTGCTGGCGGCAAGGTGTTTGATACTTTGGAGGAATATCACCAGCATCTAGATCAAGACATTTTGCCACTTGCAAAAGAGGCTGTTGAGCGGGAATGCCGGGAAGAGACAGGTTTGTTAGCTAAAAATATTAAGTATTTTGGAAGTGCACATTCGGGAGCGACTGTTGTGTGGGATTTGATGTATTTTGTTGTTGATGATTTTGAAGAGAACGAACTTGGCCAGGAGTTAGAACTTGGAGAGGTGATTGATTTGGAATGGAAGAGTTTTGAAGAGGTCAAACAATTGTGTGCAGAGGGTAAAATGCACGAATATAGATCTGTAGGGATGTTGTTTAAATTCTTTTTACAGCAAGAGGCATCTTGATGATAAAGTTTGGGCTGGGTGAGAAAGATCTTGTCGAAAATACAAAGGATGGTGTGTGTCGGAGGTAGTAAAATTATTGTTTATAGAATGTTTATTGACATGTTTAAAAAAACTTGGTAAATTTGTGACTTGTAATATTTTTTATGTCAGAATTGCGTCGTGAGATTGTTACTCGATTAATTGCTTTTGAAAACCCAACTAGGGTGGCTTTGTCTAAAAGGTTTCCACTTTTGAAAGGGCCAATTTTGTTGATTAGGTTTGTCATTCGTCATGTGCAGAATTTTTTGGATTTTAAAATTAGGTTTTCAAAAAGTGAAGAGTTTTATGAGGCACGTGTAGCGAGACATCAATCTGTACTTCGTAGGCGATTGGGTGATAGTGATCCAAGATTGCAAGAGCAGAAAGTTACTAATTTACGTAAGGCAGCAGAAAAGTTAAATGGTGTTATTATTCAACCTGGAGATGTTTTTTCTTTATGGACTATTGTGGGTAAGCCAACTTATAAAAATGGTTATGTGGATGGTATGCTGCTTTCGAATGGTAAGGTTGTTGAGGGTCTTGGTGGTGGTTTGTGTCAGCTATCGAATTTTTTGTATTGGATATTTCTGCATGCGCCTGTAGAAACTGTAGAACGGTATCATCATTCTATGGACGTCTTTCCGGATTCTGGTAGGACTTTACCTTTTGGTGGGGGTGCAACTATTTTGTATAACTTTGTTGATTTAAAGTTGCGTAATGTTTCAAACAAGCCTTTGCAGTTAAAGATTTGGTTAACTGATAATCATTTGAAGGGACAAATTGTAGCAACTGAGTCTATTGCCACTAAATATCATGTGGTTGAGAAGAATCATTGTTTTGTGAAAAGAGGAGATAAATATTTTCGTTATAATGAAATTTATAGAGAAGCAAAAATTGAAGGAAAGCTTGTTGATGTTGAGCATGTGATAACCAACTTTGCTCCTGTTCTGTATGCTGTGAC
>CAYYFV010000116.1:2280-2877 GCA_964471455.1 uncultured Candidatus Peribacteria bacterium
ATAATTTTAAAGTAATCGATTTTACAGGTGTGATGCTTCAGATAGATTAGAGGGTTTTTTATAGGGGTGTTTTAGAACTTTTAGCTCTTGCAAGATTTAGTGTGACTATTTGTTCTTCAAAATATTCTATAGAATTAGGAGTGTGCTGAGGGGTTTACAAATTAGTGAGTTTGGCTTATATTTTATATGTATTAACCCAACTAATTATGGAAAGTATAGCAAAAGGATTAGATGAAAAAAGAGTAGAGTATGGTGTTGAAACTGGTGATGTAGAAAGTGATCTGCTTTTGATTTGTGAAGAGATAAAAGGGGCTTTGGATGCTTTGAATATTGAAAAGAAAGAAATTATAAGGGAGCGTGAGAAAACTGTGAGAAGAATTAGGGATACTATTTTGTATAAGATTCCTGTGGACGGATTTATTTATGAAAATTTAAAGGGGGAACACTTACCGGTAGGTCCTAATTTAGACATGCATGGGGCCGATTTACGAGGTTTGCTTTCGGAAGAACCAGTAGATGTTCATAATTCAGATTTACGTGAGGCAAACTTGATTGGTGTAGATCTTTCTAACTGGAATTTGGATGGTTCTAAGCTTG
>CAYYFV010000117.1:0-2872 GCA_964471455.1 uncultured Candidatus Peribacteria bacterium
CAACTGGGTTGGACTTGAGAGCCTTGGCAATTTGCATAGCAATATTTGTAGTCAAATCACCATTTTGAGAGTGAGTTGGAAAACTAAGCCGAATATTTTGGTCTTGTAACTCAAACATACTGGCTATAAGTTCTGCCAACTGTGTTTCTAGTTTCTTTTTGACTGTAATTATACTGTACATATAGCCAATTAAATTAAGTTAACCTTAACAAACCAGTTGCAATTTCGCAATAAGTTTTTTATAATGAGAATACAATAAGATTAATTATGGACCCATCCTCGATGTTGCTAGCCTTGATTGTGCTAGTATTACTATCCGCAGTATTCTCTTCATCTGAGACTGCACTCTACTCCCTAAGTCCTGCCAAGGTGCAAGCCATGCTGGCCGAAGGTTTGAAAGGATCAAAACAAATTGAAAAGCTGAAGAACAATCCAAATAAAATGTTAGTTGTGATTCTTATTGGGAACAACCTGGTAAATGTGGGGGCCTCTTCTTTGGCAACTATTTATTTTACTTTGAAATTTGCCAACTATGGAGTTGGATTGGCTACCGGGGTTATGACATTTGCTCTGCTGATTTTTGGTGAAATTTTACCTAAGTCCTTTGCAGCGAAGCATGCGACTAGGGTCTCGCAGCTGGTTATATATCCTCTGCTGATGATTGAATATATATTCTTTCCGATTGTGTGGTTGCTGGAGCGAGGTTTGATGAAGGTGACTGGTGATCATATCTATACTGTGAGTGAAGAAGAAGTAAAGGCCATGGTTTCTATGGGTGCCGAAGACGGTACATTGGATGCCCATGAAAAAGAGTTAATTGAGAACGTAATGGAGTTTAATGATATGTCTGTCTCAGACGTTATGATACCGAGAAACGAAATTTTTTCTTTGCAGTCTGATCAATCAATTTCGGATGTGCTTGAATCCATTATCGCCGAAGGGTTTTCAAGAATCCCTGTCTATAACGAAGATCAAGACGATGTACTTGGATTTATTACTGTCAAAACTATTCTTAATGAAATTTCCAACCCGAAGAATGTCAGTAAAACACTTGGAACCATTCCCCATTATGAATTTATTCGTGTGCCAATGACTAAGTCGATTTATTCACTTTTCTTGGACTTTAAGAAGAAGAAAACTCATATGGCCCTGGTATACAATGAATTTGGTGTACTTGAGGGACTGGTAACCATGGAGGATATTTTGGAAGAAATTGTCGGTGACATTAGCGATGAATCTGATAGCATTGAAGATCAAGACCTGCAGAAAATTACAGCCAATTCGGCTATTCTCTCACCAAAAGCAACTATTGGAGATCTGGAAAAAGCTTTTGATGTCGAAATTCCGGAATACGATAATTTTCAAAATATCTCCTTTGTTATTTTGGATATACTTAAGAGGTTTCCTGACAAGCATGAAGTTGTGACTTTGCATGATTTGGAACTGGAAATACAGGAAATGGATAAAAACAAATCTGCAATTTTGAAGATTAAGGCAAAAAAAATATCCAAATAGTCGGTAACATGTTAAAATGTTCTTGATTTAACTCCCCACATGTTTCGAATTAGCTTGTTTGTAGCATTGATGATTGTTTCAAGTAGCTCAGCTTTGGCCTTTTTGGATCGGGTTCAAGAGCTTCAGATAGTGGGAAAGGGTGATCAATTTGTTGATATCCAGTTTGCTGCGGTCAGTGGCGCCAGTCGCTATACGCTCTTGATTGGAACTAATTCAGTTGCAAATACTGATCAATCGTACAACCTCCCTCCCGTAAGTATGGGGGCGAATACAAATTATAGGGTCAAGAACTTACTGCCGGACGGCACTTACTTTATGCGAGTCTTCGGCTCGTCTGCGGATGACAGATCTGAATTTCTTTCGAATGAGTTAACTGTCAATATGCGTGCCATTGCATCAGATATTAGCACTCCAGAAGTGAGTAGTATTGATGTTTTGAATGTGGCCAGCCTGCAGATTAATTTCACTCAAGCAATGGACTTCAATTTACTGGAAGGAAAGGTAGGTGTTCGCAAGCTAATTGACAATAGAGAGGTGGAAATTCTTAAGACTGAAATTTTAAATAACTCCTCCCTGAAATTTGTTTTTGCGGATTCTCTTTCCCGCAATGCCGAGTTTCAACTATTTATTCAACCTTCGCTCAAAAGTGTCGAAGGCGATTCGATTGATAATCAAGAATATGTGCAGAATTTTATAATTGAAGAAGACACTCCAGACTTTTTTGAAACTGCTAATTTAGATTTCCAGCCAATATCGGCACAGGCCTTTGATTCTGAGTCATTCGAAGTGGAATTTTCTAAGAGCGTTCAATATGTAAATGATATCGCTGAAAAGTTTACATTATTCTCAGTCTCAGACCCCAATTTGAACCTGGATATTCAAGAAGTTCTCTTAAATCAGGTTGATGACAAAAAGATCCTGCTAGTAACTAAGGGTTTTGATGCCAATGACAGTTATATCGTTGAAGTTTCTGACTTAAATGCTCTCGATGGAGACGCCCTATTGCGAGACAATATGCAAATCGAAGTCAACTCCCAGCAGTCACAGGCAGGGGTTGACCAATCTCAATTAACCGATGTGACCAATCTGCAGGCGACCTTGAGTCAATCCAACCCTAGTAAAGTAGATTTGAACTTTCAAAATCCAGAGTCTAATAGTGCCAGCAAGTTTCAAATCTTTATCAAATCCGACGATGGAAGCAGGTTTGATTTATTAAAGGAGCTTTCAAATGACCTGTCAAAAGTTGCTCTGAATATTGGGACTCCCAGCTCAAATGCTGTAGAGCTTAAGGTAGTTTCTGTTTATGAGAGTGGTAATCAGTCGGAAGGTGTCATTACAAGGCTCTTGATTCCAGAAA
>CAYYFV010000118.1:0-2799 GCA_964471455.1 uncultured Candidatus Peribacteria bacterium
ACCCCCGACCTCCTCGGTGTAAACGAGATGCTCTAGCCAACTGAGCTAAACGCCCTAAAAGCCCTAAGATAATACTAAAGCTTTAGACAAAAATCAAATCTTTTTTTATTTTTCTTCCAGTTCATATTTATCACGCCCGACACGAATAAATTGAGATTTATTTTTTAAATTTAAAAGAATTGTAATCTTTTTAACTTTTCTTTTTTCTAGTACCTTTTCGACAATTTCTTCCCGGCTCAAAGCGCCATGTTCTTTGAGGACATTCGTAATCACATCTGCCACCGTACCCTGTGAGTATCCCCATTCACTTAGGGCATAAATGCCTCTTCCTATCAAAACAAATTCATCATATCGAATTAGTTCGTTATGCACGGCTTGAGTGTTAACATTTTTCTTATCAAATCTATTCTTGGAAATGCTTTCGGCAATTTCCAAATAATGCAAGGGTTTTCTGTTCTCACGTAAAACAAAAAATATTTTATCCCTCAAAGTTTTCGGGTTGATGTCCCTCCAAGTCGCAAGCCCAACCATCTCCCCATCAACCACCTTCAAACGTCTATCCAAGTAAAAACATGAAGCTAGAAAGCTTAAGTCGAATTCAGTCTTGAGCATAATATTAACTTCTTTTGCCAGGTCCTTTGAGGCTGAGACAGTGGTTTTGCCACTTAGTATCTTAAACGCCGAGTCACAAACTTTCTTTACATCAGCTTTTTTAATGTGGTTGGCCTTGTAGTAAGGTCGCAGTTGAATAGTGTTGTGTATATGTGAGATCTCCTTTTCGAGATCGACAGTCAGCTTCAATGAATTGGTATTAATACAATCATCCACATTGACTTTCTTGAGTATCTTTTTGATCATCAAATCCTCCTCGCACAGGCCTCCACACTCCGAGAGGGTGTCGAGGGCCAGTTGTGTAACAACATACAGCGGCGTGTTGTTGACATTTCGTTCAAGTTTTTTTAGAGCATTTTTTTCAATTTGTCTAATACGTTCTCTGGTAACACTATAATGCTGACCAATATTCTCCAAAGTTAACTTTGGTTTGTTATTTAAACTAAATCGATTTTCAATAATAAATTTTTCCTTATCAGACAAAACAATCATTAATCCGTTTATCAAATCCTGTACTTTTTCAATGGTTTCTGTGTGACTCATTTACAAAGTTGAGTTAAATTTTTAAGCACTTTGAATTATAAAGCTAAAATGGCTTAGGGCAAAGTGCAAAACACATTTTTTTGTGTTCTAAATGAACTAATTTTTAATACTTTAAAAAGGCTTACTGTCACTACTAAGGCAAAAATTATACGTTTTGTAGAAAAAATTTAACAATTGACTCTGTAGATTGATTGTGTTGTGACTTAGAGCTCAATACAAGCTCGATGTCTCGTTTGCGGTAGCCAAGACTTGACAGTGCGTCAAAAACATCCTGCGAAATTAGTTGTTCCGGGGCATCAAGTACAGGTAATTTGCCCTGAAGTTCCAAAATAATTCTCTCAGCCCCTTTTTTACCAAGTCCAGATGCCTTTTTCAAAAAGTTCACATCGGAATCATTAATCGCTAGCTTAACCTTATCGACACCCAGTTCCAAGATGTTCAAGGCAGTCTTTGGTCCAACCTTGTTAACTGAAATAAGTTTTTCAAAAAACTCTTTATTTTCCAAAGATTCAAATCCAAAGAGCTCAAAGGCATCTTCTTTGATATTCGAATACACAAAAACTTCAACCTTTTCTTCCAATCGACTCACCATTTCCGTCGTCGCAGTTACCAAATAACCAACTCCGTTGGTTAGTAAAATAAAAGATTTTTCAAATTTCTTTATAACTTCACCCTCAAGGTAAGCAATCATTAATCAAGTGGTTTATAATCTTCCCACTTAGTATAAAAGGCTTTTCTAAATTCTTCAAAGCTATCGGCTGCAATATGAGCACGAATCTCTTGCATTAGCTTGAATAAGAACCATAGATTATGCATACTTAAAATTCGAAGCCCAAGAATTTCTTTTTCTTTTATTAAATGTCTAACGTACGCTTTTGAATATTTGTTTAAGTCAAAAAATGGACAGTCCGAAATGGGGGAGTCATCGTTCGTATATTTAGCATTTTTGATATTCTTACGTCCCGTTTCATCATAGAAGCAACCATGTCTGGCAAGCCTAGTCGGCAGCACACAGTCAAACATATCAATCCCTCGATAGACATTTTCAATTAGATCCTCTGGAGTTCCCACTCCCATGAGGTATCGTGGCTTTTGGGCAGATAAATATGGGACGACGGTATCAACCATTTTATACATAGTTTCTTTGCTTTCACCGACACTCAGGCCCCCAATTGCCACTCCAAAAGATCCCAGGCTGTCAACAAATTTCGCAGATTCGATTCGGAGGTCCTCGTAGCTAACCCCCTGGACAATTGGAAACAAAGTTTGTTTCTTGACTCCAGATTTATGGTAGTACTCGAAGCATTTCAAGGCCCAGTCATGAGTTCTTTTCATAGCTTGTTTGGCATAGGCTTTGTCAGAGTTGCCATCGGCACATTCATCAATGACCATCATTATATCCGATCCCAAATTAAACTGAATGTCCAAGACATTTTCCGGGCTAAAAAAATGCTTCTTGCCATCGATATGTGAGTAGAACTCGACCCCACCTTCTTTCAATTTCACGCTCCGCCCCTGGTTACCAGTTTTATTGTCATATCCTTGCAAGCTAAAAACTTGAAAGCCTCCCGAATCGGTCATAATAGGCAGGTCCCAGTTCATAAACTCATGCAAACCTCCCATCCTGCGAATCAGTTCATCACC
>CAYYFV010000119.1:0-2792 GCA_964471455.1 uncultured Candidatus Peribacteria bacterium
GAGAATAATTTTTTAGCTTCATCCTGAGCTAACTCAAGCCCGTCATCTGAAAGATCTGGCATAACTTGTGTTGCCGCATCGAATAGTCGATTCGGATTCTCTGATTTTAGAATTGCTTGATAATGCTTATAGTAAGATTTTGAATGACGAATAAATTTAATTGCTAGCATGTCTTGATCACTATTCACTTGATCCAGCTCAGTTTGTTTAGAAGATATGTTAAGCTTATCCATAATATTTATAATTTTAACAATACCATAGGTTAAAAAGAAAGCTTTGTCAAACCATATCAACACACCTAGTGAGAGAGACAGTCCTTTTTATGTATTCATAGTAATCTCCACCCTCGCTTTATTTGCATTCACAATTACCTCATCACCATCGTTTAATAATTGCATCGAGTGTAAACATCCAACCACGCAAGGAATTTTGAGTTCTCGCGCAATTATGGCCGCATGTGAGGTGATACCACCTTCGTCTGTCACAATAGCCGCTGCTTTTTGAGCAAGCACCATCATATTCGGCTGAGTCATTGTCGTCACCAATATCTCACCCTCTTCAAAATCTTCAATACTCTTTTGCAACATATCCAAATCGCCAGCAATCACCTTTCGTACTTTACCTTTAGCCACCCCAAGCATTGCAGTCTGCCCATGGATAAGGCCATCCTTATTTTCTACCTTTTTTATTCTTTCTTCAAATAACAAATCGGCCTGTATCGAATCCAATATTCTCAATTTCCCATCAGAAACAACCAAAGCATGTGATTTTTTTCTATCTTCGACAAGAGTATTGATAGATTCTAAACTTTGCTCAGCAAGAAACATTTCAACCTCATCAGGAGTAACAAAACCAAGCACATCCCACAAAGGCAAATTCATCTTATCTGCAATAGTCAGCCACATCTTACGGGACAAATAATATGCCCCCACCCAATACGCTTTTATTTGCATACGTTCAAGTGACTGATGTTGTAAAAATTCTGCAAGATATTTCGCTTCCCTTGATTCACTTCCAAGCTTGTCGAATATTTCTTGATGCTTCTTTTTTAATATTTTTTTACTTTCTTGTATCTTTTGTAATTCATCATCATAATTACCATTTTCATTAGACAATCTATTTCTTAAAAACTCCACAACCTTTGCTTCATCAAACTGACCAAAAACAAGCCACGAATATTGTGAAACATGATTAAGCAAGGTCTGATCTGTAAACTCGCTAGATATGAGTTTCAACCAATCAAGATACTCATTTTGGATATCATCAAGAGTAGTTGACGTGACAAGATTGCCAAACACATCTGGCCAATTATCTCCATAGTATTTTTTAACTATTTCCTCAAGTCTTTGCTCTGCAGCAAAAGTACACTCAGTACGAGTACTAGCAAAATAAGCTATAGAATCACGTTCATACTGATTAAACCTCATAAAATCTTCCAAAAGATCCGCCCATGATTTATTAGTAAAATCCTCACCCTCTTTTTGTCTTATCCAGTGCCACCACTCATTAGTTTCTTTATTATATTTTTCTTGATATTTTTGGAAGAAACATGCATTTAAATATTTTTCACCTTCCCTCTTAAATTTATCAATCTGACTTTTTTGCATGTAAGTGGTAATAACATCCCCATCAAAATAAGAAAACACCTCACCATCTCCATACACATCGCCGCGATCAATTAAAGCTCGACAAGTAGCCCAATAGGTAGGCATCAAAGGAGTCGTACTCCACATAAAAACCCACTCGTCATCCAAACAATTCGAACTCGTAAAAACTTCATTATCAGACAAAGTAGTAATCGGTCTACTCTGAAGTATATAAAATTTACCTTGATCAAAAGCCCATTCAATATCACAAGCAAAACCATAATGTTTTTCAATTTTAAGTATCAATTCTGCAAGCTCAAAAACTTCCTCATCCGACAACACTTGCTGCACACCCTTCTCTTGAGCAATATCGCACCATTGATTACCACCATTCTCCGCGCGATAAAATCCCTTGGATTGAATATGATTCTTTTTATCAATAATTTGTCGCGGTTGTTTGTCTAACACATAAGAATCTGGCGTTATCTGTCCAGAAACTATAGCCTCACCAAGTCCAAACCCAGCCTCAATAATCAGTTGATTTGGAGCTTTTGTAACAGGATGAACAGAAAAAGCCACCCCTGATTTTTCACTTTCCACCATCACTTGTACAACAACAGCTACTGATATTTTTTCTGTCTGTAAATTTTTTTCAAAACGGTAAAAAATAGCACGTGGAGTAAACAAAGAACTCCAACATTTCTTGATATTTTCTAATAAATTTTCTTGTGTAGTATTCAAATAAGTTTCGAGCTGACCGGCCCACGCAGCACTCACAGAATCCTCCGCAGTAGCAGAAGATCGCACTGCAACATAGTTTGCGTTAAGATTTGTAAAAAAGTTTTTAATTTCAAACACAATATCCTCTGGAATCTCCTCTTGTAAAATCAGTGCTTTTATTTTCTCAGAGGCACGTTCAATTGTATGTATAGCGTTGTAATTAACAGAATCTAAAATAGCATCAATTTCCACATGCAAACCAGTTTCATCCAAAAATCTTTCAAAAACAGATGACAAAATCACAAAACCAGGTGGTACCGCAATACCAGCCCGTGTCATTTCCCCAAGCGAGGCTCCCTTCCCCCCAGCAACAGACACATCCTTAGAACTTAAATCTTGAAATAAACTTAAATACATAAACCAAATTTAAATGGCGGAGAGAGGGGGATTCGAACCCCCGAAAGCTTTCACTTTACACGCTTTCCA
>CAYYFV010000120.1:0-2786 GCA_964471455.1 uncultured Candidatus Peribacteria bacterium
CTTTGAGGGATTTAGAGTCTGATTTATTGGCAACTAAGATAGCTTTGTCTGTGGCAATTATACTAAGGTCTTCGACTCCTATGACTGATAGTATTTTGTTAGTATTATTGATGACAATGTTGCCTTGGCTTTTATCAATATATATGTCTCCTTGGGTTAGGTTTTCTTCGGCGCTGTTGGCAAGTTGTTGGTGGAGGCTTTGCCACGTACCAATGTCTGACCAATCTAATTCGGCTGGAATAATTAGAATTTCTTCTGGCGTGACTTTTTCGATTAAGCTGTAGTCAATTGAGATAGGGGTGTATTTTTCGTAGCTATTTTCTAAGTCGTTGAGATCTATTTCGAGTGTAGTTTTGTAGAGTTCGGGGGCATGTGTTTTGAGTTCTTCGAAAAACTTTCCAACTGGCCAAATGAAGTAGCCAGTATTCCACATATATTTGTAAGATTTGAGAAATTGTTTGGCAGTTTCGATATCTGGTTTTTCTATAAATTCGTCTAGGGTATAGACTTGAGTTCCGTTTACTTCGCAAAATAAATCTTTGATTTTGGCATATCCCAAATTTGGATTTGGAGACTTGGCCTTGACCTCAACTATCGAAAACTTTTGGTGTTCGTGACATAGTTGGTGTCCAAGTGTCACTTTTTGGGCATACTCTGTATTGTCTGAGATGATATGATCTGCGGGAGATATAGAAATTGTTTCTTTGTCGCCAAATTTATTTTTCAAAATCCACATAGCAAAGCACAGTGCTGGTCCCGAATCTTTCTTCGCGGGTTCGACAATAATATTTTCTTCTGGTAAATCAGGGAGTTGCTGTTTGATGAGGTCTTTATATATTTGATTTGTTGCAATGAATATATCTTTGGGCTCCAAAAAATTATGTCTTTCGTAAGTCAGTTGGAGCAGGGTTTTGTCGTTGATAAACTTTTGAAATTGCTTAGGGGTTTGAGTGGTGGATATTGGCCAGAGACGTGATCCATGTCCTCCGGCGAGAATTAATACTTTCATGAAGTAGAATTAAGTATAATAAGGCTATCAAATTACAAGTTGGATGTAAAATCCCAAAGCCAAATAAGGAAATAGTGGAAGTTGAATGTTTTTGATGGTTTTTTTTGTTATTAAAAAATATGGGACTGCCACAGCGCAGGCAATCCAGTAGGCACTAAAGATGGATATGGGGGTTTGAAAACTTGCAAAGAAAAACCCTATAGCCAGTCCCATGTAGCTATCGGCATCTCCAATCCATTTGCCTTTTGAGAGTATCTGCTGGATGTAAAAAAATGCGAAGCCTATCAAACCCCAAATTAACATGTCTTCTATGTTGTGACCAAAGAAAAAATACCCATATAAGGCCGATAATATGACTAGGGAATTTAGGAGTAATGTCTCTACTTTCATTGTGATGCTGTCTTGGACCACTAAGCTTAATAAATTAATGAAAAAAGGTGTCAGAATCAATATTTCTAGGATGTTAAATTGCAAGCTGGCACCCAAAAAGCCAAGGCCGCTTATTAGTTCGATGATTGGATATTTGGGAGCGATTTTATTTAGGCACATTCGGCAGCGTCCCTTGAGGTATAAAAAGCTAAGTAGGGGAATCAGGTCTTTTGCTTTGAGGGTGTTTTTACAATGTGGACATTTTGATCGGCCAAGCATGAGACCTTTTTTGTCTGTAGATATTCGACTGTCTACCACAGAGACAAAGCTGCCAATGCATGTTCCAAAGATAAAAAGGATAATGTTACTCATTGTTGATTTCTTTAAGAATAAGAGTGTAGAGGTGTTTGTTTTTTTGTTTTGTGGCTAATTCGAGAGCTGTATTTAAATTCTGAGTGTATTGTGGAGTTTGATCGATTTGTTTGTAGTTTTGTGCAAGCAAATAGAAACTGCTGGCGGCTGTTGGGTTTGTTTGAATAGCGTTTTGGAGGCTTTGAATTGATTTTTGATAGTTTTTGGTTAAGAAATACAGGTGGCCAAGATTGTGTGAGAAGAGTTCGTGATTGGAAAAATTCTGTTTGAATAATTGTAAAATTTGTGCAGCTTGATCTAATTTGTTTTGATTGAGATATATCTGGCTGAGGCTCGAGAGTGTATTGGGTGTGTAGTATTGTGTTGAGATTAGACTTTCTAATATGTCTTGCGCTTTATCGTCATTGTTTTGGGTCTTGAAATAGCTCAGAGCGAGAAATTCTTGGACTAGTTCTGGGTTTTTGCTTTGTTGGTTATTGGCCAATGTGAGATGTCTAATGGCATTGGCATAATTGTTGGTGTTGTAATATGCAATGCCCAGATAGAGGTGGGTTTCTGGATAATACGGATCGAGTTTGCGTGTTTTGTCTAAGGTTTTGAGAGCCTTGGTATATTCTCGGGATTTTACAAAGCTATATCCCAGGCTCAGCCAGGCATCTCGAAAGAGTGGATTCTCTTTGAGTGCAGTATAGCTGAGTAGGCGACTGGCTATAATTTGATTGTGATTGAGTAGATTTTTTGCAGTCAGGGTTTGTAAAAAACCTGCATCGGCATCTCGAAATGTTTGGAAAAGTTCGTAATTATATTTGAAGGAGAGTGCAATGTGGTAGTAAGGGTTGTTTTCGGGTGAATTTGCGAGGGTTTCGAAGCTTTTTTTGGCATTGTTGATGTCTTGGGTGTTGAGTGCAAAAATACCTTGCCAGAATTGAACCTCAGCATATTCTGGGTGCATGCTTGCGAGAAGTTTTTGTGCTTCGGAGTTCTCTCGGCTGTAGATATAATATTGGAGCTCCACTAATTGGCCATAGAGGCCATA
>CAYYFV010000121.1:0-2759 GCA_964471455.1 uncultured Candidatus Peribacteria bacterium
GGACACGGCCTTGAGATTCGGTAACTGGCACACGTTGGACACGGTGGACTCCAGATTCGAATTTGAATGTACCAAAGGCTTTGGGACCGTTGACAGCAAAGAAGATCTCTTTGAAACCACCAGCTTCGTTGGCGTTGCTAGAAAGTAGATCAATGCTCATTTGGTTGGTTTCGGCGTATCTTTGGTACATACGTGCTAGCTCTGAGGCAAATAAAGAGGCTTCGTCGCCACCGGCTCCGGCGCGGATTTCGATAATACAGTTTTTGTAATCGTTTGGATCTTTGGGTACTAGAGCCAATTTGAGCTCGCCTTCGAGTGATTCCATGGTTTGCTTGGAAGTTTGAATCTCATTTTGATAAAAATCTTTCATTTCTGGGTCGGACTCTGAGTCGACTAAGGCTTTGGCCTCTTCTAAGTTACGCTTAGCACTCATAAACCTTGTAAAAGCATGAACCACTGATTCAAGCTCGCTACGTCTGATCATGAGTTTTTTATATTCGGATTGATTAGATACGATGTCGGGATCGATTAGTTTTTGATCGATTTGTTTAAATTCGTCGACTAGCTTCTGTAATTTTTCTTCCATGTTATTTGGGTTTTATTTCTAGAAATCTGATTTTGTGATTAAGATCTTTGATTTGTTTGATTTGGGTTTGTGGCAAGAGCATTGAGAGTACTTGGCTTGCGGTCCTGGCCTGATTGTCTGCCAACTCGATAATAATAGCTGAGAATTTGAGCTGCCTATTATGTATTTGAGTAAAAAGTCTTCTGTATAAATCTAACCCATCTGAGCCTGCAAATAAAGCTTTTTTTGGTTCGTGCTTGATGACATTGGCATCGACTCCGCTGAATTTTTCAGTGCCTATGTAGGGTAAGTTGGCGCAAATCAGATCGACTTGCTCAAGATCTACCAAAGCTAACAGATCTGATTGAAGCAACGATACATTCTGGTGGCCTTCTAGATTGAGTGTGGCAACTTGTAGGGCCTCAGGGCAGATGTCAATTGCAGTGATCTGAGATTGTGGCAGAGCTATAGCTAAGGCTTTTGAAATGGCTCCGCTACCGGTGCCCAAATCTAGAATGTGCTTGGCTTGTGGATAATTTTTGATAACGTGCTCGACCATGATTTCGGTTTCTGGCCTAGGGATTAAGACCCTGGAATCGACGTAGAGTTTGTGCCCATAGAAATAGGCTGTACCGGTTGCGTATTGTAAAGGTAGCCCCTGATTGAGTTTATCTGCCAACTCGAGATACTGTTGATATTGCTGCTGTGTTAACTTCTCCTGAGAGTGAAACCAGAGATACTTGGCCTCGGTATCTAAAATGTGCTCGAGAAGTTGCATTTTCTCGTGTTTTGGAATTAAAGAAAGAGACTTTAGGAATAAAGCCTCTCTAATTGTTGGTAATGTGCGCATTTTAGTAGAATTGTCTCTTTTTCTTTTCAGCTCTGTAATATTCTCTCATGATGGCTGCTTGTCTGGTATATCTCTTGGTAGGTTTCTTGTGGAAACGAGATTGCTCCTTAGCAATTTGGATCTTGTGACTTCTTTGAAGAAGTTTTTTGAAACGAGAGAGCATTCTTTCGAAAGATTCTTTAGAATCTCTTTTAACATGTATAAGCATATCTGACTAATTTGTTATAAGTATACTGATTATAGAAGTTTTTTATCAAATATCAAGGTTTTTTACTTCTTTTGCCATAGATTGGATGAATTTCTTACGTGGAGGGACATCTTTCCCCATCAGGGTTTCAAAAACACTATCTGCCAATTCAGCATCATTTATGGTGATTTTGAACATAGATCTGGTTTGTGGATCCATGGTTGTCTCCCAAAGTTGCTCTGGATTCATTTCACCGAGACCTTTATAACGCTGAATATTTACTTTTGTGTCTGGGCCGAATTGACTTTCGAGGACTTGCATCTTTTCTTCTTCGGTGTAGGCGTAGAACATTTTTTTGCCATGTGCAAGTTTGTATAGCGGTGGTTTGGCTATGTAAATTCTACCCTGTTCAACTATTGGACGGAAGTACCTATAGAATAATGTCAAAAGTAGAGTTGTAATATGAGCACCATCGACGTCGGCATCTGTCATAATGACAATTTTGTGATAACGAATCTTTTCTGGATTGAAGCTCTCACCGATACCACAACCAATTGCAGTGATAAGGGCTTTGACTTCCTCGTTGCCTAGAATACGGTCTAGACGAGCTTGCTCGACATTTAGAATCTTACCTCTCAGGGGTAGAATTGCTTGATATTCTCGGTCACGACCTTGTTTAGCAGAACCACCCGCCGAGTCACCCTCGACTATGTATAATTCTGATATGGCTGGGTCTTTGCTAGAACAGTCGGCGAGCTTACCTGGGAGTGTCATGCCATCGAGGGCCCCCTTACGGATAACTGATTCACGAGCTGCACGGGCTGCCTTACGGGCCTTGGCTGCAAGTGTACACTTGCCAATAATTGATTTGGCATCCTTTGGATTTTCTTGAAGAAAATAACTCAGTTCTTCAGCAAAAACTGATTCGACTGCTGACCTCATTTCTGGATTACCTAATTTACCCTTGGTTTGACCTTCGAATTGAGGCTCACCAAGCTTGACAGAAACAACTGCTGTAAGACCTTCGCGGACATCATCCGATGATAGGTTATCATCTTTTTCTTTGAGTAGGCCTTTTTCACGGGCATAGACATTGATTGTTCTGGTAAGAGCAGATTTGAAACCAGTTAGGTGCATACCACCCTCTGTGGTACTAA
>CAYYFV010000122.1:0-2642 GCA_964471455.1 uncultured Candidatus Peribacteria bacterium
ATTGTTGGGAGGCCCTTGTGGAGCTGTTTTGTTGTTGGCTTCCATTTTGGGGCCGGTGGCATGTCGTAACGTGGGTATTCTGGGCCTCGTGTTGGGGTTAGTGGTATGCCATGTTGATTTGTTATGGGAATACCATTGTTTGTTTATTTTTTATTTGTTTTTTATTTTCGTTTGACTGGGGGGGGGGCGGCGCCGCCTATGTATTCAGAGAACTGCTTTAGTGTTGTTTGCATTATTGTGGTGCTTAGAAAAAGTTGTATTATTTTATTTGGTTTGAGTTATAAAGGAAAGTGTTTTTGGGTGAGTTTCGAACGTGGTGCTGGGGGGCTTTTTAAGTGGCAAGTGTTTTTAGAAAGTTTTGGATTTGATCCATGGCGTCATCTATAGAGTCGGCGACAAATAGTATTTTGTTAGCTTGGGTTGGATCGTAAGGTGTGTTTATGATGTCTGTGATGTTGAACTTTTTGTGAATGACTTGTTTGGGGTCTGTGCATCTTTTGAGATCTGAGAGACTTGATAAATTGCCGGATCCAAAGGCTTTAATTTGGCCGTTTTCTTGGCAGAGTCCATATTCGAAGCTGAACCAAAATATTCGATCGAGTTTGTCGAGTAACTCTTGGTTGGCGCCTTGTGAGGCCTTGCCTATGAGAATTGCGGTTTGAGTCATTTTTGTAATTAGGTAAGCGGGAAGATGTCCTAGTATATCATGAATTATATCTGGTTCGGGAGTGAACTCTGGTTGGTTTGTATGTCGAATGTATTGCGTGCTGAGATGTTGAGCTTTGGCTAGATGCCCAAAAAATACAGATACTTTGGCATGTCCATCGATCGGAATGATTTTGATTGGTGAATTGTGTTTTTGGAGTGTGTGATTTATGTCTTTGAATTTCGGTATGTGATTGGGGTCAAGTTGGAGTTTTTGAAAGCTATTAATGATTTGTTGGCAGGCATGTTGTTTGATTTCGGATTGAAGTTTGCTGAATAGTAGTTGCCAAAGTTTGTGTTGCTCTTGCGTGTAATTGATTTCTGGGATCAATGAGAAGTTTGATGTTTTTTGAAATTCCTGCATGAATTTACGTGCTTCCAAGGCAATTGCATCCCGTTGAGATCGGTATTTTGGATCGTTGAATCCTGGATGATCTAGTGTTAGGTCGACATTAAATGTTTTGTTCATGATGTGTTTGTTAAATACAAAAAAACCGCTATATAAGTTAGCGGTTGATGAATATTTTGCTACAAAAAAGCTAACTTATTAAACGGATAAGTTTAGATAGTAAGTTGAGCTGATTGATTGGCGGATATTCATTTTGATTTTTTAATTGTTTTCATTTTACTTTGGATTTGTTTATTTGTCAATTTTTGGAGGTCTCAGCCTGTAGTAATCGAGGTGCTCGTAATCATGGGAGGTGTGTTGTTTATATAGAATTTGCTAGATGTTTGACATATTTTAAAAATAATGTAAGATATGACAAAATAATTAAACATTAAATTGATGAAGAGTTTAAAATATGAATTAGATTCAGGCTTGCATATAGAGTATGATACAATTGCTTATTCCAAAGAATTAGATAGATTATGTGATGTGCGTTTGAGTACTAAGGATATGGTGGTGAGTGTCTTTGATGATTATATTCCAAATACAGTCGTAGCGAATCGGATTTATATTGATAAAGATTTGGATGCAACAGCTTCAGTCTATGATGTTAATGGTAATTATGTGAGAATGGCCTTGGCTGGAAATATGGATTCTCCATTGTTTGTGGCTGCGTTGATTCATGAGTTATCGCATGCGAAGCAAGCATTGAATGGTTTTTGGAAAGGGTTGTTGTATGATTATAATGACGTTAGAAATGGGCAATATATGCTTGGTCCTAATAAACTTGTAGCGATTGGTCAGGTTTTGCCAGAGGTAGAAAATGTCTTTAATGCAAATGTGAAGATGCGTGCATATTTTGATGAATATCATTCCATTGTGGCTGAGTTCGATAAGTTGTCTTATCCATATAGGCCTTCCCCTTGTTTATGGAGTCGTTTGACAGGTGCTTATGGACAGAAAGTAGCTGACTATGAAGCGCATAAAATGGAAGTTGATTGTCGTAGGGGGGAATTGCAGAAGAGGCGCTCTAATTTGAAGCCAAATTATAATCAAGTTATGTGTGACAGGTTGCCAAGTTTGTTGGTTGAATTTGATGCTAATCAAAGAACTTTTGAATATTTAAAGGATTTGAGGAGCAGGGGATTTGCTTTGCCTGAGAGTTGTATAGCTCCAGAGACGGGAGAATATGTAGGTTTAGAAAAGAGACTTGAATATGCGGTAGGGTATTGGGTTGTAGGTGAGTTTGCATATCCGACAGATTTAGCTGGAGTGGCGAAGCTCTGTAACTAAAGATCTTTGAAGTTTTTTGACAGAGTGGCATGGGGGCAAGGGAAAGGGTTTTTTATATTGAGATCTATTGATTGCTAAGGTTTTGTGTTATGCGGCTTTGATTGAAATATATTGAATTTGTGTTATGTTAGATTTGGTATTTAAAAATTATTTATGGAATTGTATTTAGTACGGCATGCGCAGACAACTTATAATAAGTTGCATCGTATTCAGGGCTCACAAATTGATTCAGAATTAAATGTAGAAGGAATGGCGC
>CAYYFV010000123.1:0-2638 GCA_964471455.1 uncultured Candidatus Peribacteria bacterium
CCGTGATTGACTTTGAGTCGAAGAGACCTGAGTTTCTTTGTCTCTCTTTGCTTGAGTATCTTGGTTTGAAACAGAAGATTTTGAATCTGGATCAATTACTTGAATATCTGTTTGAGAACCAGTGCTGCTCGTCGATGATTGAGATACCTGAACCGGGTCTTGTGATACTGAGTTATCTATTTGGGATAACCGCTCCCCTGTTCCAGTTTGCGATCTAGATGTAGATGTTGAGTCTGGAGTCTGATTTTTAGCTTGAATGTTAGTTTCTGACTGAGCTTTGGAAATCAGATCTGCAAGTTCTTGAATCTGTGATTTTGAAATTTCTAATTCTGATGAGAGATTGGATAGTTTGTTTTGAGTTTCTTGAATTGGGTCAATGCTTTGGTCTGGCCAAGTATCTTCGATCGGAAGGTTGAGATCTTGTCTGGTTGCAATACAATCTCGAATGTCTAGTGCTCTCTTGGCGATTTCGGCAAATTGGAGCCTTGTTAAAGTTGAGACAGGTCGCAGAGCTTCGTTTGGTGTCAGCAAGAAACTGGATTTTGACTCGCCTGTCAGCACCGATGACAAATCAGTAGAGAGGTCGACAAATACTTGATACCAGGGTGTACTTGGTTGAATAGATTCTAATGAAATAACCTGAAATTTATCCAGGGCCTCTAGAATAACTTTGACTGCTTCGGCTCGGGTGATTGAGTTTAGTGGTTTGAATGGAGTTAACAAAGTTGATGGGTCTCTTTCGCCAGTGTAGCCCTCGAAGAAGCCTTGTAAGAAGGTTTCTTTGGTTTCGTCATAAAACCAAGCGACTTGGCGACCAAAAGGTATGTCTGAAAAGACAGCTGGCATGAGATAACTTTGCTCCCTTGGAGTAATACAAAGCACTTTGAGAATGATTTTGGCATACTCGGCCCTGGTAATTAACTTGTTTGGAAAGAAGAATGTTTGGTTACCAATTTTTTGACCTTCAATGATACCGAGGCGTTGTAGATATTGGAGTGTTTCGAAGCCTGGAGTACCTGGTGCGACATCAGCAAAGGCAGGAGCTTGATTAATATTTTGGTTCTGATTTTCTACAGGAAAGAACGATTCGAGTAATGGCTTACTTGCTTCTGAAAGGTTGTTATTTTTGATGAGACCATCGATAAAACTGTCTATGATATCTGTAGAATTTGATTGGTCGAGTAGTTCAAATATTGTTTGTAGATTTTGTTGTTCTTGATTTGGATCTTGGATGTTTTGGAGGAGGCTTTGGACTTGCTGACTAGATTGATCTATTTGCCCACCAGATTGGGCAGTGTCGGAGTCTGTATTGTTATCGGAATCCGATGAGCGCCCTGTAAATATATCAAAAATTGATCTATCATCTTGGCCGCTTCGATTCGAATCATCAGCTTGATTGGTGGCGCTACCTCTGTCTGATTGTGTGTGGGAGTCAGAGCTAATGCCGGCTTGATCAAGGGCATCTTGATTGGCAAACCTGTCTAATTCTGGAGAGTAACGTGTTTGATTGTTCGTGGAAATAAAGTAGGCTGCAATATCTGTATTGTTTTTTGAGACGAAGACTCTTTGTGGTTGATTTAGATCGCTAATTGCTTCGAGTCGGAGTTGAGTATGAGCATCATTGACTACAATTTCTCCAGATGGACCTAATAATAACAAGGTGCGATTGGCTACCTTGGAATTAACTTGATTTTCAAGGTTTGAAAAGAGACCAATCCCTCCTCTAAAGAGTTCTCGATTGAAACCGATTGGTCTTATATCAAACTCATCATTTGGGTCTAGGTCGACCACGGATACAGCAGATGTGGTTAACACTAGTTCTTCCAGGTCAGATGTGAGTTCAACAGATAGATTGGCATCGCCTGTCTTGTGAATTGATGTTAAATACTGATCTTCATAAAATAACTCTACTCTATTTGACCGGGTATCACTGGAAATGGTGGCTACTCTTGCAGAAGCATCTTGGACTTTTGGAATGACATTGCCATTTGTTTTGGAAATATCAAATAAATCACCTATGTCAAATCCACTTATACTGATTGGTAGCTGATCTGACTGTGTTAGAATTTCTTCAATTTCTTCTTGAGTCAAGTCTGGATTTTGCTCCGCTATAAGGTCGGCGATTTGGATGCTAAACTCTCCATTGAGATCTGTTTGAGTATTTGCAAAGAACTCGAAAGATGGACCAGAATTTTTGATTACTTCAATTGGGAAGTCTTGGGCCGCTGGCTCGATTGATCCGCTGAGCTGCTGAGTGGTTACTTGATCAAGAATTATTTGTGGTGTGACTACTTCATAATTCACAAGTTTTTGCGCTTGGTTGTTGGCTTTGTCAAAAGCCCAAATTTTTATAGGATGGGTTTTGAATTCAGCTTTGGGACCGATTCTAAATTCTTTCAATGCCTGTTCTGCAGCAAACTCTAGATCGGGATCGTTATCAGATATACCATCTTCATTGGAATCAGTATTGAGGTCTGTGTCTATGAATACGCGATCTAAGCCCGAGTCAGCATCGTGTGTTTTGGAAAGGTCAAAAGTATGAACGCCCAAATAGGCCAGCTTTTTGGATGGTGGCTCTAACACGATATTTGGTGGCACTCGATCCGAGCAGACGCTGACTTCGAAGACATTGTTTCTT
>CAYYFV010000124.1:0-2588 GCA_964471455.1 uncultured Candidatus Peribacteria bacterium
AACTTTCTGAGCGTGATTTTGTGCAAAGAAGTTATATTGAAGACTTTATCATGCAAATGCATGATGCTAGCTTATGTTTCTACACTAATTATGGCACCGGGTTTGAAGTAGATTTGAATTCACAAGATTGCGTGATGTTTACGACTAATGTACAACATCTCTCAAATTATGATAGATCTATACAAACGAAAAACTCTGGCTTTAGTTTCGAACCAGAGTTTGACTTATTTCTTAATGATATGAGGTTTTATAGAACTTTGGCATCTCAGCTATATGAGTACTAGCCACTCAGGTTTGAAGATCATAATAAATCCAAGTGCCAGCATAACTAGTCCACCGATTAGATTGCTGGTTTTTGAATATTTGGCTGTGAATCCTAGTTTTTTGAGACTCCAGAGGGCCAAGAAAAAGACAATTAGATCATCTATTAAGAAGGCTAAAATGTAGAGTCCAACATATATTTGGCGTCCCCAGAAACCAACCATATTGAGCTCTAAAATCTTGGTGAATACTTGTGGTATGCCAATCGAACAAGCAAAGTTTATTACATTTACACTTAGTGCTAGGCCAATAATGGCAGCAGCTGAAATCCAATTAAGCTTGGCGAGGGCAATTTTTTCGATTTTGGAACGGGTTTCTGTACGTTCTTTGGCATCTGTGACATGGCATTCGTTACCTTTTTGCCAGAACTCCCACAAAAAGAAACTACCTGCCCCCAGGGCTACCAGACCAATAATTGGTGTGATGATGGCATCTAATCCAACAAAATCCCAGACTCCAATCCAGACATTGAGAATGAGTGAGTACATGATTGCCTGGGCCACTAAGAACAATGAGACTACCTCGATAAGCTTCTTTTTGTCCCCTATTTTGGCAAGTACAAGAATGAAAGTTACCAGCACCCACATGGCACAAGGGTTGAATCCATCTATGGCTCCAAGCATGAAAGACATGATTGGTAGAGAGTATTTTTTGACGTCGAAGGCTGGTAAGAATGGGACTTTTACATAGAAGGGTTCGTATGGTCTTTTGATTCCGCAAGTGCCTTGTTTTTGATCACAACCGGCTCCACCTGCTTCGACTTGGGTATGAAGATCTTGTTCCAGATACTCTGCGAATGATACTGATTGGTAATTTGGGTCCTCTAATATTTCTCGAAAACTGCGGCCAGTTGTTTCGGCTGAATCGAAGCCTTGGATGAGTCTTCCACCTATTAATGTAATTGGTGTCGAGCTTGAGACTCCATCGAGCGATGTGACTGAATCCCAGAGCTCTTGATTGCTTTCTAACTCATAATAATTGACTTGGATACTGGCATCTGAAGATGTGAGTGTGTTGAAAAATTGTCGTTCAGCTTGGCAATGTTGGCATTCTGGACGCTCGAGGACTTCTATAAGTTTTGTTTGGGCAGTTTGTGATTGGGCGAAAGCTGGAAGACATACAAGTAACAAACTGGTGAGTAAGATAGAGAGTTTTCGCATCAAAGATTTAATCATTGCAAATGAATTAGGGATTTGATGTGATTATACATTATTCATTATGAGTTGGGAATTTTTGCTTTTTGTTTAAAATAAGCTAATACAATAATCGTTGGTAATATTATAAGTATCGATAAGAATATTTGAAAAACTTGAGTGATTGATAAAATATCTGCAAAATAACCTGCAAGCAAAGTACCTAAAGTTATCAACAACCGGTTAAAGGCGTTTGAAACAGAAAGAATTGTAGCACGATTGTGTGTTGTTACTAAGGTATTTGTCTCTTTGGAAATAATTGTGTTTCGAATCCCAAAAGTAAAAGATGTTACTACTGCAAGGATACCAGCAATATATCCATATGTGATAGTTGCAAAGAAATTAATAAACGGGGATACTAACAGACAAACAAGCAAAAGGTTTCTTAAATCGTATTTATCAATAAACCATCCCGAGACGTAATGACCAAGTGCAGATAGTGCGTATCCTAATGTAAACAATGCTCCAAAGAACTTGATATCTATTTGTCTTTCTACAAAAAAAATCGAGGTAAAATGGTACAACGACTCCCCTAATCCCCATAAAATTGCGTTGATTAATATAATTAGTAGTATTAATTTCGATGTTAAAACTTCTTTAAGAGATGAGGAAATGTGTAAAATAAGTTTTTTGTGGGCTGGTTTATGCACTGTTGGTTCTTGCAAAAACAGGCAAAGAATTAAGGCAATTAATTGTGGTAGTAAACTCCATGCCACAGTTAGTTTGAGTGAGTAAGTTGCAATATAACTACCTACCAAAGAAGCTATAGATGCCCCTACAGGCCAAAAGGCAAATAACTTGCCAATTATTTCTGGAAACTCTTTTTCTCGGTTTTCTGATAGTAAGGTATCGTAGACAAGTGCTTCGTCTGTGCCACTCACTAAACTGCGAGCAAAAGCAGTAAGAATTGCATATAAGGAAAATACCCAAAGGGACCCGCCCTGAAACAAAAAGATAATAGCTAAAAAAGATATAAAATGTGCAAAGACTAAGACTCTCTTTCGACCGTAAATGTCTGATAATGCTCCTGTTGGAATTTCAAAAAGGGAAAAACATACACTCTCTAATGCAAGT
>CAYYFV010000125.1:0-2586 GCA_964471455.1 uncultured Candidatus Peribacteria bacterium
CAATATCTCGAAAAGCAAACCTCTCTCACTATGCAGTATTAGACAAATGTGAGAAACTAGTTAATGCTGGCTTAATGGAATCGGCAAGAACTGATAGAAATAGACTGTTCAAGATTACCGAAAAAGGACTCGGTTTTATTCAAGAATTCCAAAGGTTCCAGTCCCTGATTGAATCCATGCATCTAAGGTATTAGACTATGAGGTTGCAAAAAATCGTTGCACAAAAGCATCAATCCTTAGAGAACGGAATGCTTTTTGTAAGGAGTACGAATATCCTCTCAACGATGGTAAGATTACCAATAGTTGTGTTAGGCTTGGTATTGGTGGCTTTTAGTGCCCCTATCCAACAATCCTTAGCTTCTAGTCGAACCCTTGATTTTACAATTTATTCGGATGGCTCAACTCACATTTTTTACGAATTAGAGGCAGACCCACTTGAACCGGAATTTATGGTTGAACTTTTTGGGAAGTCAGCAGAAAACATTACGATTGTTGATGAGGATGGTTTCCTACTGTCTTATGAGATCGATGGGAATACGGCTTTAATAGAAACATTCGGTGCATCACATGTCATTATTGATTATGATACTCAGGACTTAATCTCCAAAACCGGAAAGATATGGGAGTTTTCTGTTGATGCACCAATACAATATTCATTGTTAATGCCAAAAGATTCCGTTATTGTTGAAATGAGTAATTTTCCATTAAGTATGCAAGTAGATGATAATCAATCGTATTTGGTTCTATCCGAAGGTCCAGCAAATATTAGTTATTACCTTAGTGCACTAGCTTCTACCAAACCAGTACAAACAATTTCAGAAGATGATACAGCTGATAACTCTCTAGCAATCTATGGAGTGGCTATTGTAGTGGCTGGAATTGCGGCAGGAATAGCAATTAAGAAAAGTAGGACATCAAAAGTTACCGAGCAGTCTGTAACAATCCAGAAAGATGCACCCGAACCAAAAAGCCTAGATTCAGAAACTATTCTCAAGGCAAGACCAGACTTGAGGGAAGATGATAAAGAAATAATTAATTTTCTGTCAGCAAATGGAGGACAAGCTTATGAAAGTGAGTTGCGGAAAAAATTTCTTCAGCCTAGAACTACTATGTGGAGGGCTGTTAAGCGACTTGAAAGACATGGAATTATAGAAATAGAAAAGAAAGATTTGCAGAATATTGTAAAATTAAAAAGTAAATTGGAGGATAACTGATGAACAAAATACACTTCTTTTTCTTATTATTTTTGGTTGCAAGTATGACTTTTATCAGCATCCCAAGTGCTGTTCACGCAGACTCCCAACTGGATGTTCTGGTAAAAATAACCCTGAATACAAAAGAACATGTCAAGGCTGATATTGATAAGATGAGTGACGTCACTCAAGAAGTTTATCAACAATATAACAAAGGTGCGGAACAGACTGAGCTATTAATCAAAGCTACAGAAGATGGGGATACTGTTTCAGCAAGACAGCATTTTGTTAATGCTATGGTTGCATTCAAGAAGGCTAGTATGGCTACAGGAGATGTGCCTAAGGAATCACAGCAAATGTCATTGCCTGATAGAGCTCAAACAATCAAGAAGTATGAAACCAATATTAAAAAATTAAAACTAATATCAGAAAGACTAAGAGCAGATGTTAACTTTGATCAAATAGATCAATTGGTTGCTTTGGCAAAAAAGAATTATGCTCAAGGCAACTTTGCACAGAATGAAAAGATTCTTAGTCAAATTGCGGCTGACGGTGGCAAAATTCATGAATTTCTGTATAAAGTGAGTGACGAGAATAAAATTTACAGAGCACAGCATTTTGCAAAAAAACATGCTGAAAGAATTAATGATCTTATCATTCAAGCCAAAGAAATAGGCTTGTACAAAACCGCCAGTGAGTTGGAACAATCTAAAATTCAGCTCTTACAAGCAAATAGCACACAGATTATAAAACAGCAATTCAAAATTACTGTCATTTTCAAACAAAAGGTTGAGCAGGCAAAAGAAATTCATCAAAGCAAATTCCTAAGTTTCAAATTAGTTCTTGACTCTCTTGAAAATAAGGCTAAAAAACTGGCAGATGATGTTGAAGTGAATAGTGCAGCAAATTATTTTCTAGATAAGGCTTTCAAACACATCGAAAATGCTAGGAATGATATAAAGGATTTAGAATACGCTCCACCTAGTGCACGTGATGATTCCAAGTATGTTGATTTAACAATTGGAAATAAGATTCAGTCAATTAAGGATATACTCATAAAAGTTGAGAGGTTAATTTACATCTCATCATAAACTTCATATAATTTTCATAAAGTATTCAGAACATGGCTTCAAAACAAATCGTTGTAGGCGTAGGTATCCCAATGATCGTTACGGGATTTTTGATTGCAATCTTTTGGGCTCCTCTTGTTGGAGAACTTAGAGGAACAGTTGAGTTTGTTGGTAGCCTAATCGGAATTATTGGTGTAATATTTTTCATAGCTGGTTTGTTTTATGCTAAAGAACCAGTAATGGCTTAAACCAACTTCGTGAATTATCAGATTAAATAAATAACCAGAGCTATAATCAAAAACACTTGAAAACTAGACTCTTTG
>CAYYFV010000126.1:0-2560 GCA_964471455.1 uncultured Candidatus Peribacteria bacterium
GAATGCTGTCTTGGCTCTGGGAAATTTCAAATTATTAGTAGATCGGGATATATATAGAAAGGTACAGAAGATGTTGGAGTTTAATTTGTCCTTGCGATATTCGGGGGCTTTGGTTTCGGATGTGCACATGTTGATTGTCAAATCTGGTGGTATTTTTGTCCGGCCCTCCTGTGTCAACAAAGCTCCCAAATTACGTTTATTGTATGAATGTGGACCTTTGGCTTTTATTGTAGAGGCCTTGGGAGGAGCTTCGTTTGCCAATGGCAAGTCTATACTCGATGTGAAAATTGTTGATTTACATCAAACTGTAGATTTCTTGCTTGGAAATGCGGTCTTGGTCCGGGAGTGGCTTGAGGCGTAGGATTTTCTTTACAAATAATATTAATTGTTTTACTATGGGCTTTGAGAAATTTATATTATGGATAAGAAGCAATTAAATTTGGAGGTTTTAAAATGGATAGATGGTGATCTCGCGAGTTTTTCTGTACTGTATGATTATTATGTCGATAAGATTTTTCGATTTATTTATTTTAAAGTGCCGGCTGCTGAAGCGGAAGATCTCACGGAGGATGTTTTTGTAAAAGTCATGGAGAAAAAGCATACATTTGATCCTGTGAAAAGTTCTTTTAGTACTTGGATCTATACGATTGCTCGTAATACTGTGATTGACTTTTTTCGAACTAATAAACAAACAAATGAATTATTTGAACATGTCGAAGATACTAATCCGAATATTAAGCCAGATGTGCTGGTGTCTAGGGATATGGAAACGCAAAATTTGAGAAGGGCTTTGAAAACTTTGTCTAAAGATAAGCAAGATCTAGTGATCTTACGTTTTATAGATGAGTTGTCCTATCAGGAAATGTCCCAAATTCTTGATAAGTCAGAAGGAAGTATTAGGATTACTATGATGAGAGCACTGAGAGATTTGAGGACCGTATTGGAAAAACTTGAAACATAATTGGAATATTTTCGTATATAATAGTAGATAACCTTCAAAATGGATTTTGAAAAAAAATTATCAGAAATGTTTAATCAACCAAGCTTTCAAAAAAAACAAGTATTGAAAGATTCGCTTGTCGATTTTGATTTTTTGTCTTCGAAGTTCGCTTTTGTCAGAATGCGATGGTTTTATCGTGTTGTCCTCAAGTATAAGCTGCTTGTGCGTCAGTTTGGATCTGAAATGTTGTGGAGTTTGACGAAAAAAACTGCGGCTTTTTCTATGGCAGTATTTATGTTTGTGAGTTTCATTGCCCTGCCCTTGATGTCCGGTTCCGTGTGGGATGAGGTTAATTATAAGTTATCGAGTTTATCAGGTGATGTTTTTGTCAAGCGAGGTTCTCAAACTTTGAAGCTGGAATCGGAGATGGAGTTATTTGAGTCGGATGTGGTATTGGTGGCTGCGAATGCGATTGCGCAATTGCAGTTGTCTGACAGTTCTTTATTACGTTTGGGGCAGAACTCTGAGTTGGAGCTGGGTGTATTTTCTGTGACTCCATTTGTCAAAACAGCCAATGTATCGTTGAAGTCGGGTTCTGTGTGGGTGAATACTGATTTTGTTTCTTTGCGTCCTGTGAAGGTCAAGTTAGATACTCCGTATTTTGATTTTGATATTTTTAAATCTTCTAAAATTGCTGTTAAAGTCAATGCCAATAGTTTGTCGACTTATAACTATCAAAAGCCCGTAGCCTATAGTTATCAAGATAAGCGGTTTATTTTGAATAAATCTTCGAAAGCTGTTTTGAATCAAAATCTGCAAACGGATATTTTTAGTGATAATATGTTGGCATTTATGAAGGTTAATCAGTCACTTGATTCGGCATTAGTAACGCCAGCTCAGTTTGATAATAGTCATATTGCTGGAGTTTTACCTGGAGAGATAATGTACTCGTTTGATGTGATTGATGATTGGTTTGAGACTGTTGTTGTTGTGGACAGAGAGAAAAGGATTGATAATCAAATTGCAAATGTTTCGGAAAAATTAGCAGAGGTGGATTTGCTTGCAAAATCTTCGACTTCTTTAACTTCTATTCGCAAGGAGTTGAAAAAGGTTGTTGATGTTGTTAATACCGAGTCTGAGAATGTGGACTCGGATGTTAAGGAGACCTTTATTGAGAAGATTTCGGCAGTTGAGAATTCTCTGGATAAGAACACTGCTCCGGAGGTCTATTTTGAACTAAAAACAATGATTTCAAATGCCAAATTAGATGTCTCTTCCTCGGAGGAGAGATCTTCTGTGGCCCTGGATTCTGCTAATGAATTGCTGAGTGATATATCGAATGCAGATGTAGAAACTCAGCAAAGAATACTGCCGAAGGTGATTGATCAAGTTAATTATGTTTTGTCTGGGATTGTGAGTCAATCTGGATATGCGACAGCAGCTGCCCTGCAAACAAAGGATTTACAATCTGTTTTGGAGGATACGCTGGTGATTTCCCAAACTTTGGATCAGAATTTGGTTGCTGATAAATTAGTTACGGAAAAGGTTAACGAACTCAAAGAAAACTTGGAAGATTTGGCTCAGACAGCTGACTTGGACCCTTTGGAGGTTGAGTTGATA
>CAYYFV010000127.1:0-2533 GCA_964471455.1 uncultured Candidatus Peribacteria bacterium
TGACAAAAAACAAAAAACGTGTAAAGTTGAGTGAAAAAGTTATTCAAATATATGAGAAAAGTACGCAATTTAATCTTTGGGATCGCCCTTACTACACAAGCCACATTTACAGATCACGATATATTCTTTAGAAGGCCAGGCTATGGATCACTAGAACCTTCCAGAATTCATGTAACTGATATTTACGAAGATAACACCTTAAGAGTTCTCAATCAGAAATATGATTTTTTACGTGCCTATCTTGAATTTCTTACAGAAGAAGCTGGGACATCAGCACTCACGTTGAGGCAGCTCCATGATACCTTAGCAAATGGTAAAGATATTATCAAAGAGTGTTTTGAATCCGAATCCAATCATTGGTCTCGTGTTATTCTAGAATTCAGAATTCGATTGCTAGAAAACTATATAGCATCACATGAAAGAACCATAGGGGAGAAGATTTATATGGAACAGCTCAAACAAGCAGCTGATCTAGAACGATGTGTTTCCCGTGTGACAGCATTAGATCCATACAGTTTGACGAGCCTCCATAATACTAGATATATTTCTCATTATTTCTTGCAATCACTATTACCACCACATTTAGTATCAGAGCCTATTGTCTCTCAAACCTCATTTGGAACATCTGCTGATACGGAGCAAATCTCAGACCCCCTATTTTTATCAGAAAAGGTAAAAAAACGAGTTAAAGTTTTTATGGCCTCTCGGCCTCAAGTTAATATACATTTAGCTACGAGTATTCTCACAAGCATACCTGGTATTACGATAACGCAAGACGGCAAAGGTGATCATGGGTCGATTTGTAGAAATAACAAAGCAATTAATACCATTGATAAAGGCGGATTAATTGGTGGAAATGACATTCCACTTTGGCTTTTTGTGAGCTATCAAACCAAAGGTCATATGGGTAATCCAGCAGCTTTTACTGAGCAAGAAATACACTTTGGCATTGCCAAAGCAAAAGGGTACTTGAAATAAGATTCCAAACTATATCTACCTCAAGCCATTTAAAACGTATACCAAGTTCATGCAATGGAGATTTCTATTGTTTTATGATACAATAGATACAAATAACCCTCCTCCTACATGAATTTATCAGGGTCACACAGGAATCTAGATTCATCGCCAGATTTCGAATCCGATATAGATACCAAAGGTTTATCAATTGATCATGTAGCTGTGCTCGAAAGAATTGCAGGTGTTTTTGGTATTAGCGCAGCACTACGCATGCGTGAATTATTTACAGATACACCACAAATGCTTGAGTCTATAGAGTCAGATCCACAAGCCCAGCAGCAATTAGTAGAAACTATCAACGCAGACTTATCACCAAGCGAGTCGATTGATATTCACAAATTTCCCAAACTGTGTCCAGATCAACCTGATCAACACAAACCAGACCAGCGAGTCAATCCAGACCTCAACAGTGTACTCATAGACACAGCTAATTCATTAGGGGTAACATTTAGAACTACAAGTGGCTACAGAAAACCCAAAACAGGCGATAGTGGCCGGCACCACGGAGACGCCTCAGATATCGCCCTCACAATAGAAGGAAGGGAGCTTGTGGTCACCGATCCAGATGATCTCAAAGTGATACAAGAATTCACCCGTAGATTTATTATTTTCAGCCGAGAAAGAGGCTTCACGCCATCAGTAGGTTGTGCCAACCACAATCATGATCGGCTGTATATGAACGGTAATCACTTCCATTACGACATTGCAGTCGGCAATTCTATAAGTTCCAAAAGAGTTACTTATTGGGGAGGATCTGGAGCTACCCAAGATGTGCCAGCACCCAAGTGGCTAGTCTCAGTCATAAAAAATCCAAGTGTCCCTTTTTTAAGGTAAAATTTCATTCAGATACAAAGCTATAATTATTAGGTATCACACAGATACCTGATAGAGCTTGAAATACTCAAAAAACCGCTATAGTATAAGTATCAACGATATTCTATTAAATGTTGGCCTCAAAACCTTTACAAAAATAATAAAAAGAGCTATAATATATAGATGCTTTACCCACCCCAACCATACAACAAAAATCTATGCAAAAGCTAAAAATCCAAAACTTACCGCAAATCAAAACGCCAGTCACAATATCCCGTTTCTTTTTGGGCAAGCATTTAAGAAAGTTTCAAATCTTTGTAGCTTTTGCGTTTTTAGAAGTATTCATTCTGTCTTTCCGAACCTATTCGTTCAAATTTATCATAGACGCCCTCGCCACAAAGAATTTAGAGAGTCTCAAGTGGGCACTAATTTTTTGTGCTAGCATATTTATCTTTGGTAATCTGCTTAGATCCACAAGTAAGCTTAGATATACAGTCTTTAACACTAAAATAGTAGAAAAATATCGAAAATTTTGTTTTGAATATCTTCTCAAGCAACCCCAGGCGTTTTTTGCCAACAATCTAAGTGGCAAATTAACATCTGACCAAGGTGAATTTATCGCTCTCACATTTTGGTACATGCGAAGTCAATTTCAGCACATAAGAACACTACAGTTGTTAATATATATAGCCATTGCATTCTC
>CAYYFV010000128.1:0-2501 GCA_964471455.1 uncultured Candidatus Peribacteria bacterium
CCCCAACCCTCGGTTCCGAAGACCGATGCTCTATCCAGTTGAGCTATGAGTGCACTTTAAGTGCTTGGATTATAATCTAGAGTGAGTGAGAATGCAAGATTTACTGTCCAAGGACTATTGATAGCTGGATGCTGGAGTTTGATCACCGGCTTATTGAGAAGGTAAGATGTTTGAATTATAGTGGGATGAGCTGTTGTCTAATGTTTGTAGACAGTTTAATTGGTGTTTTTTTGTTTACTTTTAGCCATGTTTAGAATGTGCTATCTTCGCTGTCGCTGTGTTTTTATGTAAATGGGTCTATGATATTTTTAATTTATTAAATTTCAATGATATGAAAAAAGTAATTAGTATTTTGTTTTGTGCATTTGTTTTATCAGGTTGTAATTCTGGTGCTGTGCATGAAAACAAGTTAAAAATAGGTGTCTTGACACCTTTGTCTGGTCCTGTGGCGTCTTTTGGTGAAGAAGCTAAAGAAATTTTGGATAAGACTTTGGCCAAAGAATTTCCTGGGGATATGGATATAGAACTTATATATGGAGATTCGCAATGTAGTGGTCAGGTGGCAGTGACTTCTTATCGTAAGTTGGTTGATATTGATAAGGTTGATATGATTTTGGGAGGTTTTTGTTCTTCAGAAAGTTTAGCCATAGCCCCTATGTTGGTCGATGACAACATGTTAGTAGTTTCTGGTGTCTCGACTCATCCGGATTTGAGGTTTGCTAGTCCGAATTTTTTCTCTTTATCTTTTTCGGATATTAATTTGGCTTCGGGAGTGGCTCAGCAGGCTGAGTTTAGTGATCGTGTTGTGATTTTGACAGAGCAAAATGATTGGAATGTAGGTTTGCAGAATTTAGTTGAATTGGAGTTGGGTGATCAGTTAGTGGCTGCCGAGATATTTGAGAAGGGTGCTACTAATATGCGTAACTCAATTGTCAAAGCTTTGAATGCCAAGCCCGAAATTTTAATTTTGAATCCAAATGCTGGGCAGACAGCCTCTATGTTAATTAAGCAATTAGCTGAATATAAAGATCAACTGCATGATGTGCAAATTTTGGCACATACTATTTATTTGACCCCAGAGGTGCTAGAATCTGCCGATTTGGATATTATAGAGGGTATGATTGTAGTGGACATTCCCTTTGGTGAAGACTCTTTTGAGTTTCAAGATTTTAAGAGGAGTTTCACAAAAGAAGTAACTAATCATACAGATTATATTATTGCATCGACTCATGATGCTTTGGTTAATTTGGTGAATGTGTTTCGTTCTTCAAAACCTGGGCAGCATGTTAGCAATTTTGGATATGCGAACTTAGATGGTTTTACATCTGATGGTAAATCTTTTTTAGGTAAAGCGTTTTTGAAAGATATTAAAACTCAGGCTTTTATTATTCAAAATGGTCAGCTAGTAAAAAAGTAAGTCAAAGTACTTTTAGTCAAAAAAGCACCTCAAATGAGGTATTTTTTGTATGTCATCTGTCTCATGTCTCTGCGTTTCCCCTGCCTTGCCAATAGCTAGTCTGGCCTGGTCTGGTATTAAAAATGGAATGCATATGAAAAGTGGTGCAACCGACAGGATTTGAACCTGTGACCTCTGGCTCCGCAAGCCAGCGCTCTATCCAGCTAAGCTACGGCTGCACTAGGTACCGCTATGTTAAAGGATTTTCTTGTATTTGCCAAGTTAAAATTGTAGGAAATTAATCGTTGCCGCAGATACTTGTGGAGTAGCTTTGTTTGATAAATTCGGTGCGAGGCGAATCTACGCAGATTATATGTTTGGGGGTGTGAGATGGTATTGTTTGATTGTAATAATTTGTTGTTTTCATAAGTTCATCTAGTATATAGGCGAAGTTGTCCTGGGTGATGTGATAACCGGGATGGGATGTGATATGCTTTATGTATTCTCGTTTGGATCTGGATTGTTTTATAGAGTCAAAAAACTCTTCAGTCATATGGACTTCGCAGGCCTGGAGTATTTTGGCCTGAGTGTCTTGGCAGTTAGCTAGTAGTTCGGCTGACAAGACATGTAGTTCTAGATGTGTTGAGAGTCGAAAGACTGGGTGGTTGAGTGGGGTGTGGTTTGTATGCATGGAGGGGGGAGTTAATGATAACTCTTTATTATAGTTATGTATTTATTTTTTGCAAGGGAGTCTGTTATTTATTATTAAAAAAGATCTAAAATGAGATTTTTTTAGATCTTCTGTTTGGAATTGAGTTGTGTATCAGTTGTGGATGTAAAAACGGTGCTAGCCTAGTTTGCCACTTGCCAGTAAGGCTAATAAAAAGGAAATACCTAGACCGATACCTGCCCGAAATAAATCCTTCATGACAAGAGCTAGGGTTTTTTGGTATGGTTGTTCATGTCCAGAAAGTCTTGTTAGGGCCAGTTCGCGACCAGCCAAAAGGCCGAGGAAGACCCAGGTGGTACTCATGGGTAGGTCGTTGATCCATTTGAAATAGACTAGAATGAATCCATAGATTAGGTCGATGAGTGTTGCAGATTT
>CAYYFV010000129.1:0-2487 GCA_964471455.1 uncultured Candidatus Peribacteria bacterium
TAGATAGAGAAGGGTTTGATTTGAGCGATTGTGTCTCTAGGGTGAGTAGGTTAATTGATATGATTAAGCTGTGTTGGCTGCGAGAGATTTCTCAAGTGAAGCTAAGCTGTAAGCAGCGAATTGTGCAAACTTTGTATGTTGTAGAAGAAACTGTGTAGTCTAGCTTGCTTTATTTTGTTTTTTTGCTATGTTTTGTTTCAATTAATAAATATTGAAATATGGAAAAAGATTTTTTAAATAAGATATTATTTGATGGTGATGATAAGGGGTTTGTGTTGTCGGATGGTTCTTGTGAGATAATATTAGAACGTGTAGAGGAGCCAGAGATGGACGATGTTAGCAAGGCTAGGCTGAATTTTTGTCAGGCGTATACATGTTTACTGGATGTGGAAGAGACTGATATATCTGTTTTGGAGGAGAATGGTTGTAGGTTTGAAGTAGTTGGGTATCGGGGTGTGGGTGTTTGTTTTGTCTACAGTTATGAGAACGGAACTGCTTGTGTGACTCCCTATGTACAAGTTTTTGATGCGGAGAGAGTGCCTGATACATATCCTGTAGGGGCATTTAGTGACTTAGATGATGTGGTGCCGAATTTGTTTATGCAATTAGATTCTTGTCAGACACTTAATATGCAGGCATTAAAGAGTTTGTTGAATCAGGTGAAGTCCGAAGCAGATATTCAAAAATTATATGTCGATTCATTTGATGAAGATCTAAAATCTGCTGAGAGGGTGCGGAGTTTGCAAGCTTGTATTAAGATGGGGGTTGCTTTTTGTGTGTCTTTGACTTTGGTGGAATTGTTATCTGAGCAAGAGATCGATCATTTTATAAAAATGTTGATGGTTGGGCCGCCAATGGTTGTTTTATATTTTTTAATTGAAGTTCTCGATTCTAAGTTGGGGAGTCAGGATGGTGAGTCTGATAGTGATGAGTAGATTTGTATAAAATCCGTAAGTTGAAGTTCTTCGGGTCTGTGTTGTAATAACTCAGGCTCAATTTTTTGTATTTTATTTTCGTAACTTTGGAGGTTGTTTTTGAGTTTTTTGCGTGGTTTGGAGTAACAAACTTTTAAAAACCCTAGGAATTTTTTGAGATCGATGTCTTGTGGGACGTTGTTTTTGGGTGTGATTTTGATGACTGCCGAATCGACTTTGGGAGCTGGATCGAAGTCTTTGGCTGGGACTGTGAAGAGGTACTCAGTATCTGCGACTGTCCGGATGGATGTTTGTAGATAGGATGTTTTTTTTGGGTTGCAGATTTTTTCGGCGACTTCTTTTTGGAGCATTAATATCATTCTTTCGGGAATGATTGTTTGGTGGATGCTAGGCTGCATGAGATAGTGATTGAGAATGGGAGAGGTTATGTAGTAGGGAATGTTGGCTATTAATTTGTAGTCTTGATGATGCAGGTCTACTCGAAATTCCAAGGCGTCCATAAAAGAGACGTTAAAGTCTTTGAGATGTTTTTCTAGGCTCAAATCGACTTCGAGGCCGAGATAGTTGGGGCAGGCATCTGCGAGCAGTTGAGTGAGATTTCCGGTGCCTGGACCAATTTCTAAGACGTGGTCTTGTTCTGTGATTTCTGCAGCTTGGAAAATCTTTGTCAGCACTTGGGTGTTCGTCAGAAAGTTTTGCCCGTAATGTTTTTTGGCTTTGGTGGTTTTGATTTGCATACGATGCTTTTTTGCCAAGTGTATCACTCTTTGGGGTGTTTTTCAATCTCTTGCGGAATGCTGATTAACTTTTCTGGAGATCTGTGTCCAGAGATGATTCTGATGTCTGATTTACGGCAATCGAAGTGCTTGGCAAGCAGGTTAATAAGCTCGATGTTGGCCCTGCCTTTTTCTGGAGCGCTTTTGACCTTGGCTTTGTAATAAAGTGGTTTGAGCTGAGTTATTTGGGCTGTTTTGGTGTTGGTTATGACCTTGACGTTGATATACATGTCTAGTTTTGTTTTTTGTAATATTATTTGTTTGTCTTCTAGGTTTTGTGTTCTTGTTTATTGACAAGTGCGTGTAAAGGTCTATACTTATTTCTATTTTAACATTTTTTTAATGAAAAAAATTAAGAAACCAAAAAGACAATTAGATAAGTTATCTCGTGATCAGGGCGAAGTGCTTCGTGGTTTGGGAGAGGGGTATTTTAGTGGATGTCATAATGAATCTTTGTCTATATTTCATTTATATCAATTTATAAGGTTCAATGATCTTTTCGAGGGATGGGATCCAGTTGATGATTTAGATCAAGTTATTCGGGATTGTGCCAAGTTGTCATTGACCCATATAAATCCGAGAACTTTGCAGTATGATGTTGCAAGTGTCGGCCAATGTTTAACTGATACATTTGATGGATTGCAATTGGTTAATAAACATCTTATTACTTCTTTTTTATTTCCTGCAGCTACTAAGTTTATTATTGTTTTTGTTAAGCTAAAGGCGCGTGATTATGCTTGTGATCAAAATATAGAGGATCAATTGGATGGTGTTCC
>CAYYFV010000130.1:0-2481 GCA_964471455.1 uncultured Candidatus Peribacteria bacterium
TACATCCAGACATTGCATCCATCCACAGCTTGTGCAATTGAAATGATGGTGATGGTTCTCACCTACAATTTCAAAAAGCTGTGCTTCTGAATTGCTATATACGCTCTCAATAATTCCAGCAGACAACATCTCATCTATGTTTCTATAGATAGTACTTTTGTTAACCCCTTTCATATTTGGCTTTTTCAGAATATCAACAGCAGATAGGGGAGTGCTGGACTCGGACAAGTGCTGCAAAAAACTCGCCCGCACCTTGCCATGTCGGAGTCCCCTAGACTTCAAAAGTTCTTTGACATTCATACTACTAGATTAATTATACTGAAAGTATCACAATCAAAAAACAAATGCAACCAAGTTGCATAATTGTCTTCAACGCCACAAACAGTTAATATGAACACAGTTAATCCTCAAACATTATGAAAGCAGTCGAACAAGTCTCCGAGATCAAAACTTCCAAACTTGGAGCCATCCTCTTGACTTTAATGGTTATATTTATATTTAGCATAAGTCAAAACTTCCTTTTAGATATTTCCGGCATAGTCACAAAACCACCCCCACCCAGTCATTGCATTTTGGAACTAGCCACCGCATCCAAAGCGCAGCTTCAGACAGATCTGTGTCGAGAGGTTCCATTATACAGCAGCTATTACTACGATGAATCGGAATTTGACTTTGAATTCAATCAGACAGATATAAAGTATAGTTTGGATAGCAAATACAACGACACTATTTCCAATCTTGCCACAATATTTAGCATCAATGCAGCCTTAAGCTCTCAAAATGAAAATCTAGATGAACAACGCCAAGACCTCCAAGATCAAGATCCCGACCTGAATCCGTTACAGATCAAATATCAGAAGCTAAGTATCAATGAACTCATAGCCCAAAGAGACGCAGAATATAAGCTAATCCAATCAGATTTAGCTCAACTCAAGGCTGACTTTCAAGGGGTAAACAACCAAACCAATTTTCAGCTATTCTTTTATCTACTGGCAGAGTTCTTTCTCCAGTTAATATTTGTTTTACCATTTTTCATTTTAGGTTTACGTAAGTATTTTCAACTTAAAAAAAATAACAGTCCATATACAGTTATCTCCACAGCGGTGGTTGTCGCAGCATCCTTATTGCTTCTACAAGTAGTTTTGGGATTTCTGTTCGAAGCCCTACCATGGGGATACCTAGAAAAAGTCTGGCTTTGGTTTCAAAACTTCCAGTTCCTCAAATACATTGTGTATTATGCCACAGTCATACTGACAATTGCAGTATTTGGTGGGGTGGTTTATTACATTCAAAAAAACACTTATGCCTCAGACAAAGTAGCCAAAAGACGGGTTCTCAAGGGCCAGTGCCCGAATTGTGAAACCAAGATCAAAGACTCTTATAATAATTGTCGAGGCTGTGGACTAGATCTCAAAATCAAATGTAGCGCTTGCCACAAATCAACCTCTAAATTCTTTCACTTTTGTTCCAACTGCGGTAGCAAACTAAAACACAAATAAGATGCCTAAAATATTTTACATCCACGGAGGTCACACACATTCGTCTCCAGACAATTTTCTAGACTACTTACGATCCAAAGAAGTAGACCTAGAACCCAGGACTCAAATCTGGACGGATCTACTCGAAGCCAACCTCCCAAATCATCAAATCATCAGGCCAAAACTACCCAACAAAGACAATGCCGACTACCATGCTTGGGAAATCATTTTCAAAAAATATATACAATATATAGAGCCAAGCACTATATTACTTGGATTTTCTCTTGGTGCCACATTCCTGATGAAGTTTTTGAGCCACAATAAACTGCCGGTCCCACCCGCCCAAATCATTTTGGTAGCTGGTCCAATTGACTCTGAGGGCTCACCAGAAGAACTCTGCAACGGGTTTGCCACAACTACTACAGAGCTTGATTCACAAACTATGCAAGAGCAATCCAGGAATATACATTTATTCTACGCCACAGATGATCCCATAGTCCCAATCTCGCAAATGCAAAAGATTCAGCCGCATTTGCCCAAGGCAAATTTCACAGCGCTCCAAAATAAGGGGGGACATTTTATCACTCCAGGCTTTCCAGAACTCATTAACCATATAAATAATGCAAAGTAATCACTCTTCTTACAAACCACTGATCCTGATTTTTCTATATATTTTAATTGGCACGGGAGTACTCCCACACATTGACCCATCAAGTTACATGCAGAATTTTATGGGCCTCTTTTTTATCAGCTTTAGTTATTTTAAACTAATCAATCTCCATGAATTTGCAGTTTCTTTTAGACAGTACGACCCTCTAGCAAAACTCATTAAGCCTTACGGACTTTTTTACCCCTTTTTAGAATTCATACTTGGACTGTCTTTTCTCATCTCATTCAATCTGAAAGTCATCGCCGCAATTACAGCCTTCATAACAGCAGTTGGAGCTTTTGGAATCTACAGAACCATGCAAAAGAAACAAATAACCGAGTGCGCCTGCCTTGG
>CAYYFV010000131.1:0-2448 GCA_964471455.1 uncultured Candidatus Peribacteria bacterium
AAATTGCTAATACTTTCTAGTTCCTTAGTATTCCGAGACAATCCCTTAGTAAATTTAAAAGCACAATAGGCAGTTAGCAGGTTCCAAACTAAAAATCCAAATCCAATATAAACATTTACCCCAAACGCCAAAACTATAGAAACCAAAAATACAACCACAGCCGGAATAATACTTTCTACAACATTAAAAAAAATTTTATTACAATCATACATGTTATGATACTCATCAGTAACTCTTCCAGTAGGTCTATCAGCAAAGTAATTCAAACTATGCAAATTTAAATATGATAAAACATCCAATCTAATTTGAGTTTGCATATAAGAATAAAGCTTATTAGAAGCCTTAAAATAAATATAATTAAAACAATAAGAAAGCACTAACAAAACTATATAAAAACTAAAGTATCTATATATTTCAGAGAACTTCATTAATTCCAAAGCATCAAAAAAGTACTTATTAAAGAGTGGGACTAAATTATAAGATGCAATCTGTAGAACTAAAGCTAAGGAAGTACCAAGAGCTAAAACCTTATGTTTTCTCATAGATTGAATTGCAATCCTAATAGGATTCTTACTTAACTTACCATTATCTAGTTCAAAAATTCTTCCTAACATTATATAAAATTATTATTCTGATACTTCCATAAGTTAGCATACTTCCCATCTTGTTTTAACAAATCATCATGGGTTCCCACCTCTACAATTGATCCCTTATCCATTACAAGTATTTGATTCATAATATTTAAAGTTGAAAGCCTATGTGCAATACATAGAACCGTTTTATTTCTAATTAAATTCTCAATCGACTTTTGAATAAACCTCTCAGACTCCACATCCAAACTCGCCGTAGCTTCATCAAGAATAACAATTGGAGTATCAAACAAAAGACTTCGGGCAATACCTATTCTTTGCCTTTGACCACCAGATAACTTCACTCCCCTCTCTCCAACCTTAGTATTCAGCTTATCAGGCAACCCTTCTACAAACTTCCACAAATATGCGTTTTTCAAAGCATTCTTGATCTGAGCGTCACTAAATTTCTTACCTAAAGTTAAATTCATCAAAACCGTATCATTTAAAAGCAAAGTATCTTGGTCAACGATCGAAATAGCTTCTAACAATGAAGAATGCTTTAGATCAAGAATATCAACACCACCAACAAAAACTTGTCTCTTATCAGGATAGAACACCCTTAATAATGTGGAGACCAAAGTAGACTTACCAGCTCCAGATTTACCAACCAAGCCAAGCTTAGTGCCATAAGGTATCTTTAAATTAATGTCCTTTAACAGTAATTGCTTATCCTTGCTTAATGTTAAATTTCTAAACTCAATATCAAAATTATCAACTTTAGAAACAGCTCGACTGCTATCCTGCTCATCCAATGGCTCAAAAATTCTACTTACTCCTTCTTCAATTACAGCAATGTTTCCCCTAACCTCTGGATAGTTTTTTGCTAAACTCAAAACTCTTGATTTGTAAGTATGCACATACAAATACAAAACCGTAATATCACCAATAGTTGCAGATCCATTTTGCACAAATCTAAAAAGAAATATAAAAACTAAAACTTCCATTCCTAGAACTAACATATTTACCGACATATCAAAATTCTGATACAAATTCCATCTCTTTACAGTTGATGTTTCCAAATTTTTAAAAAGCTTACTAAATCTTACATTCTCACTTTTCTCAAGATTGAAGTTTCTCACTACCTTAATGTTCGCAATGTAATCGAACAAAGAACCAAAACTTAATGCTTTCAACCTTTGATTTACAACATTTACATCCTCTATTTTAGGCATGAAACTCAAATAAACTAGGTAAACCAAAACTCCAAATGCCATAAATGCCAAACCAATATAAACTGAAACCCAACAAGCAATTCCCACAATAATTACCAGCTCTAAAACCTTCATATATTGCTTAAAAGAATTTCCATAAACAGAAAAACATTTTCTTAAAGTTTGATAGTTTCCTAAAACCTTCCCAGATAACTTATTTTGGTAATAGGCAAAAGGTTGCTTCAAAATATACTCAGAAGCAAAAATTCTCATTCTTAACGAAGGCTTATTTATCACACTCACAAACATATAGTCTTCGACTGCTCGAAACAAATTTGCAATTAAATAAACTGCAACAGTAATCCATATAGCTTGAATAAACAACTCCCTACTACCAAGTAACAAAGCATCAGTCAAAAACTTAAAAGTATAGGTCCTAAAAGTTAATAATCCACTCGAAACAAAACCTAAAAAGAATACAAAGTAAAACCACTTTAGATTTTTACCTAAAAAATATCTTGCAAAACTCTTAAAATCTTTCTCAAATGGCAATTTCATAACCTACTATTTATCTTACAATTCAATGCATCAACTCAAAAATTATACCCCCACACCCCCCTCAACCACAAGCTGACCACATGCAGCACTAATATCATCCCCACGTG
>CAYYFV010000132.1:0-2433 GCA_964471455.1 uncultured Candidatus Peribacteria bacterium
TATTGTGACAATTGATAATGTAGCAAAACTCAAGCTCCAGCAATCTGAAAGCATTGTTGGATTTGACTTCTACTCTCAAAAACAAATCTTAGAAATGATCCAGCAGAACCAGATTGTATGTGCCCTGACTCGGGCTGCCCTTTTAGAAGATATCCTAGCTCATGATTAAATATTTAAATAAAGTGTATTGGTTTTTTAGTAGATTCGTTAACCAAGATGAGAAGCGTCTGTTTAAAATTCTGAAGTCTAAACATATTAATCAGCTCAAGCTCATGGAGCTGTGTCAGAAAGATTTTATGCTGGTCTGTGTATTCTTGGAATATTTCACTAAGGGATATGTGGGCTTGAAAAAATCTAAGCGCCGGCAAATATATGCCAGCCTTCGAAGACTCGAATTTGACCTGATGGAATTTCGTAGAACGCAAAGCTTTAGCCTGGATAAGCCCTCAGAGTTTTTTGATATGCTGCTGTTATTTTTGCATAAGTCTGGTCGTTATACTTATCAAGAAAGTACCTTTTTGGGTGGAATGATTGACCCAGAGCACTTGATTGGTGATTGTAATCAGGTTGTGAGTTTGTATGTGCACCTTTGGAGATTGTTTTTTGATATCCGGGATCTAGCTATCAAACTACCTAAGAACCATATTGTTCTGAGCTACAAGGGTATTGATATTGAGGCTACGAGTGGGATGCGTACTCTAAAGCATGCAGGTCTAGAGACCTTAGAAATCTCCGAGCTATTAACTGTCAATATTTTGGATACTAGTGATGCCAGAGAAACACAACTGACTGTGAACCCTGATCGTATCTTGGCAGGATTTAACTTGGCATTTGCCTTGAGTTCGCATATGGATGTCGTGAAAAAAAACTTAGTCATTGCTAAGAACAACATGGCTAACGCCTATTTGAAAAATAACAAGTTCAAATATGCAATGAAGCTATTTTCGGAAACAAAAAACACCAAAGGTCTTAACTCTGCGCGTAAGCATGCTTGTGTATTTTATGTTAAGAAGCAGAAGTTTGCTCGGGCTTTGAAATTTGCCTTTAACCAGGAGTTGCAGAAACATGTGTATTCGGCCTGGGTGGAATACGACTGCCAAAAGAACAGGTATGCCAGGGCCCTCAAAAATTCGCGACGAGTTGGGCTTCAACAATATGTGCTTGGTATGCACTACAATTATTTATCGGCCAAATTACCAAAAAAGCTGAGTCATGAGAATATCAGAAAATATAGGGGGGTTTTGAAAAAAATGTATAAGGTTTCTACGCGCTTGGATGATAAGAAAATCTCTAAACAGATCAAAAAATTACTCGTCCAGTGAATCTTCTAGCTCATGTGTCTTGGTGATCTTTGCTAGGTAAAATGACTCTATGTGTGAGTCCATCATAATTCTTTTGGATTTGGATAGATCCTGTGGAGTTGGAAATAGGTTAGCATATTTAAGGCCCGGAATGTTGATTTCTAAGAGGCTGGCATTTGGGTTTTTTTTGAGGAACTTTTGGATTTGGAATTCGTTTTCGTGAGGATTGATTGTACATGTTGAGTAAACTAGAGTACCCCCTACTTTCAGAGCACTGAATGCTGATTTGAGAAGACGCTTCTGGGTGTTGACCAATGTTTTGACCTTTTTGATGTGCCAATAACGATATGTACTGGCGTCGCCAGTCACGAATCGTGATTCTGCTGAACAAGGTGTGTCGAGAAGGATTTTGTCGAACTGGCTCTTGAGCATGTATGGGAGCCGAATCCCATCCTGAAGATAAAGCTTGATAAACTCATCTTCGGACTTATCAGACTGGAGCACCCCGAGGTTTTGCATGTTATGCATTAACTTAAAAAAACGTGGTTTATTTTGCTCATTGGCTATAAGTCTGCCTTGCCTGTGCATGAGCGCGGCTATCTGAGAAGTTTTGGAGCCGGGTGCTGCAGTTAAGTCCAGAACATACTCTCCCGGCTTGGGATCTAGTGCTATAACTGGCACTTGCGAAGCTAGGCTCTGCAAATAAATAGCTCCCGACTCGTAAATATCTAGGCTAGTGAGTTGTTTTCTATATTGATTGTCTATAATAAAGGCTAAATCAGAAAAACTAGATTTTTGATATTTAATAGCATGTGACTTGAGCCGATCTAGTACAGAGTTGATATCGGATTTGAGTGTGTTGATTCTGATAGTGGTTGGTCTTTTTTCGAAGGTCTTGAGCACCCTTTGATATTCCGATGGACCTGGAAATAACTCTTGAAGGAACTCGGTAAATTTTTCTGGATAATTAGACATGTAGTTTTTTGTTTAAATATAGAATGCATTGTGACTTTTTGCAAGGGGTTGAGGGGATGAGGGGGGCTGGCTTGATTTGATGGGTTTGAACTTGTGACTGGGAGGAGAAGTGATATTGGTATGTCGGGTGATATCAAATGAAGTCTCGTGATTAAGT
>CAYYFV010000133.1:0-2426 GCA_964471455.1 uncultured Candidatus Peribacteria bacterium
AGTCGATCCATTTGAATTTGTCTAAATCAAAAATTGCACCAGCTTTTTGAACTCTCTTGATGTCAAATTTTTCAATTAATTCGTTCATAGATAAAATTTCTTGACCGTCACCTGTATTGAATCCAAGTAAGGCGATGTAATTGATGATTGATTCTTTGAGAAAACCTTGTTCGATGTAGCTTTCGACATTGACGTCATTGGTTCGTTTGGAAAGTTTTTTCTTATTGTCTCCTAAAATAAGAGGTAGATGTCCATATTTGGGTGGTTTGGCACCGAGTGCTATAAATAACAAGATATGTTTGGGTGCTGATGGTAACCATTCTTCTCCACGGAAAATATGGGTGATTTCCATATCTATATCGTCACAAATGGCAGCAAGGTGATAGGTAGGGAAGCCATCTGTTTTGAGAAGGATATGGTCGTCTAGGGTGTTTGTGTCGAAGGAAATTTTGCCTCGGATGAGGTCTTTGACTTCGATGGTTTTGTTTTCTGGAATTGCTTGTCGTACTACATATGGAATTTTGGCTTCGAGTTTGGCTTGGATCTCTTCTGGAGATAGATGTCGGCATTTTTTGTCGTACATGGGTGCTTGGCCGGCAGCTTTTTGATCTTCTCTGAGTTGATCTAGGCGTTCTTTGCTACAGAAGCATTTGTATGCGTGTTTGTCTTTGAGAAGTTGAGCTACGTATTTGTGATGATTGGCTTGTCTTTCGGATTGAATGTATGGTCCATGATTGCCGCCTTGGGTTGGTCCTTCGTCGGGTTGGATGCCTGCCCATTCGAGCATTTCTATAAGTTTTTCTGCGGCATCGTTAACTAGCCTTTGGCGGTCAGTGTCTTCGACTCTCAGTATAAAAGTACCTCCTTGGTTCTTGGCAAACAAAAACGGATACAGGGCAGCTCTGAGAGACCCAATATGCAAATAACCAGTTGGAGACGGTGCAAAACGAGTACGAATCGACATGATAAAAAATTAAATTCTTATGCCAACTATAAAGTAAACTGGCCTGGGATTCAACGAGTTTATTATGATGTTTCGGTTTTGATGTCGCCTATATCTTCGATGAAGAGTACTGATTTAAAGACAAAGCTCACAATAGAATAGCTGAGCATGATAATGAGTAGGCCTCCGATTAGGACGAGTAAACTTTTTTTGGCTTCGCCGATTTTGCTTTCGTCGCCTGCGGCTGTCATAAACTTATAACCATTTAGAATGATAAAGATTACAGAGAGTCCGATCAAAAATCTAAGTGTCAGACTGACAATATTACCAATTAAGGTTTTGGCTTTGTATTCGAATGTACCTTCTGTGTCTCCTGTGAGTGGTTTATTATTTTTGTCTCGTAAGAATGGTAGATTGCTTTGTTGTCTGAGTTCGGCGTCGAGTTCGACTCTAGCGAGTTGGATGGATGGATTTGATTTGGGTTGTTCTAGGCTGAGTGCTGCGGTTGAGACTGTTGGTAGCAGAATGAGACACGCGAGAAGGCTGTGTGTGAGAATTTTTTTGATCATAATTATGTGTTTAATGCGCTTAGATATCCTGCCAATCCAATCACGATTCCGTATGATGCCATAATGATTATTGCACCAATGATTGAATAAATGAGCATGTTTTTGGCTGTTTTTAGTTCTTCTTCTTCTCCTTGGCTGACAACAAGTCGAATACCGGCGTAGATGAAAATGATCATAATCAGGAATGAAGACGTAGCAAAAATAAACTTGAGGACTCTCGGAAAGACTTTTTCTTCGAGATCACCTGTGACAAATTTTGTATTTTCGTTGGCAAGACGGTTATTGCTTTGTTTTGTAAGGAACTCGATTGTATCAGATTGATAATCTGTTAGTTTGCTTTCTGAGGGGTCAACGGCCATACCGCTTGCTTGAAATCCAATTAGCAGGCACAAAATTATCAAGGCCTTACTGATAGATTTGGCTGATGGGAGTAGGTTTTTGAATGAGAAGGTTTTAGGTTTTTGATTTATTTTAGTCAAAGATAGGGATGCTAAATACTAATTGAATAATTCCATAAGATGTCATAGCTATTATGAGTCCGACTAGAGAGTAGAGTGCTATGCGGCGGGCTTTGTCGTAGTTGTCAGTGCTATCCAATGCCGAAAGGTACAAAAATCCAGAATATAGCATGCACAGGAAGCAAAAAATGATTGCGTAACTAATGAGTCTTTGCGCTGTTTTGACCATGAGTTTGGTCTGATATGCTTGAATCTCTTCTGGAGTTGGATCGCCATTCTCGCCTTCAATTGAGACTACTGGTCCAGGTAATCCTGTGGGTTTGATAATATTTTGGAAAGGCGTCGGTGGTTCGTCTGCTGCATGGGCTGTGTGGGATTGAGTTAATGTGAGTCCGGTTAGGGCAATGGTTAGACACAGGAAACCTAGAAATAATTGTTTTTTGATTCTATGAAATC
>CAYYFV010000134.1:0-2409 GCA_964471455.1 uncultured Candidatus Peribacteria bacterium
CTGGACGGATGTACCGGGAGACAGCGCGATCCCGACATAGCAATAAATAAACCCGATTCACTCAAATCGAAAACCAAGTTCACCCCCATAATTCAAAGAACACTTCCATTTTACCACAAGACCACCTCTTGTCAAACAATCATAAACTAACTCGACATTCCAAAACATTGACAAATACAAAAAAGTAAATAAAATTTGAACAATAATATAACCAATTAACAACTTCAAAAAATTAATTCAATTACAAAAAATAAGAAATGCATATCCCCTTCTTAAAAACTCAAATCATCCCGATAGCGAGGTGATCAAAACATCATTTTTAAATTCACACCAATACACCCACCCCACTTATTCAAGGGCAATAACATACAGCGGTTCCTCATTAAATTTAAAAAATTTACAAGAACAAATATATCAATTAGATATAAATGAATCCCACTCACAAATCATTCTTGATTTAAAAACCTCAACCTTAGCAGAAATTGCCTTTTTACAACAACAGGGAGAATTATCAGATGGCAACAAAATGACAAGTGAAGTTTTAGCATTAAATGAGCAAATGTTTGGCAGACCAACCATACAAGAAACACTTACAGCTCACAATTTTCTTCAACAAAATTCAGCACAACAAGTCCAAAAAAAACTCACATACGAATCTCTAATCAGTGTTCTTCAACAAACCTTAGAACAAGAAGGCCTCACACAACACAAATGGAGAGTAGCCACAAAACAACATGGCCCCATTGCAGTCGAACCCATGCTAAAACAAATCATAGTCCCCACAAGCGCAAGATACTTTTCTCAACAAGAAATCGAACGCCTAGCTATTCACGAAATAACTGTCCATACTTTCAGAAGTTTCAATGGAGAATTAGTCGAAACAAAGACCGGCATACCACTCAAACACAAATGGCCAAGTTACCTTGCAACAGAGGAGGGTTTAGCAAGTTTTATCGAAATCCAAAGTGGCTACAAAGATACAAATGCACTTAGAAAATATGCCGGACGTTTACTTGCAGTAAATGCAGCATTCATTGATGAATCATTCAATCAAATCTTCGATTTACTAGTCAGTCACCAATTCGAACAATCCGACGCCTTTGACATTGTCTGGAGATGCTTCCGCCGAGGTGGCTACCTCAAAGACGGAGAATACTGGAAAGGCCTACACCAAATCCAACAAATCCACAATTCAACCCCAGCAAGAATCAAAAGACTATTCGCGGGAAAAGTTGCCCATCAATACTTTCACCTGGTAGAAAATCAAATCCCTCAAGAATTGTACGATCAGCTCAAACTTCCAGTCTGCCTAAGATAAAAATAAAACCCACATCAAGTGGGTTTTTTAAAACATCTGAAATTTTGATCTTATATACCTATCAAACCCAGGTAAGTTTGTACGATATAATGGAACCTCAGCCTCCCCTGCATCAACCAAAGGCACTGGCTGACAAATCTTTTGACCATCCTCCCCATCCATCATTTCAAAAGCAAAATAATGCACATGCGGAGCCGTGCTACGACCAGAATTATAAGAAATCTTATAAAGATCATCCCCAACTCTAACCTTAGCACCAACCTCAACACCCTCTGCCAACTCAACATGCGAAAACACATGAGTTACCCCTTGCCCATCGAGCACTTCAATAGAATTGCTCAAATCCTTAGCCAAAGATCGACTCACAAAAAAATCGCTCCATTCCATTTCAGCAGATAAAAAATCATTTAAAATTTTTAAAGTCTCATCAACCACACTCAACTCAACAACCCCCTCGACATCAGGTTCAACTATTTTCTCAACACCCTCTAATTTTTTTTGAATAATCAACGCAACCACCTTGGAATTCAAATCAAATCCATACCCCTCTCTATCACTCAAAAAAGCATTACAATTATTTAGATACTCATCTAAAGTAGAATAATTAGATTCCAAATAATCCCGATAGTACTTAATTGTACACCCAAGTGCATACTCATCAACCGGATCCTGTATTTGAAACAAATCTCTAACTTTATCTTGAGACAAATCTCCGCCATTACTCTTTACATCCTCAACATATGCCATCAATTTCAAGTCTCTATCCACAGGCAAATGATTCACACCAACAACTTTACCATCAACTATCGAATGGTAGACCTGATTTGTTTTTAAAAAAATATCTTCAGCAAAGCGATCATACTCTCGCCCAGGAAGGATTTTAGATAGAAAAACATGAGATACATCAAATTCAGGTTGATGAAATGAATACCCATCATCGTCTGAAAGATCACAGTTAAAGTCTCGTAAATCAACTTTTGAAACTTGATTAAAGCTAAGATAATTAAATGCTTCTGACGTATACAAATCCTCAATTATCGACATCTCAAAGTCATCCAAAGCCGTCCAAAGTTCAGGTGACACACAGGACA
>CAYYFV010000135.1:0-2372 GCA_964471455.1 uncultured Candidatus Peribacteria bacterium
AGAGGTAGCGATGAGGGCTGCGTTTTTGAGTTTTTTGAACGGTAAGCAGGTGGCTTTTATGTCGCCGATTACGATTTTGGCTGATCAGCATTTTAAGAGTTTTCAAAAACGTATGGATGCTTTTAATGTTCGTATCGAGATGTTGTCTAGATTCAAAACTAAGGCTGAGCAAGCCAAAATTTTGAAGAAAGTTGAGCGAGGAGAGGTTGATATTTTGATTGGGACGCACAGGTTGTTGCAGCCGGATATTAAATTTAAAAATTTGGGTTTGGTAATTATCGATGAAGAGCAGAGATTTGGTGTCAAGCAAAAGGAAAAGTTGAAGGAGATGCGTAATGAGGTTGATATTTTGACATTGACGGCGACTCCGATTCCACGGACTTTGAATATTTGTTTAAATAAATTGCGTGAAATCACTACTATTACGACGGCTCCTCCTGGGCGTTTGCCGGTGATTACCGAAGTGCGTAAGTATTCTGAGCGTCTTGTAGAGGAGGCAATTAAGAGGGAGATTGATCGGGGAGGACAGGTTTATTTGTTGCATAATCGAGTGCAGACTATTGATACTTTAGCGGCTAAGTTGTCTCATGGTATGCCAAATGTGAGGTTTGTAGTTGCTCATGGACAGTTGAACCCGATGGATCTGGAAAAAAGAATTATGGCATTTAAATCTGGAGAATTTGATGTTTTGGTTTCTTCGACTATTGTCGAAAATGGAATTGATTTGCCAAATGCTAATACTTTGATTGTAAATTCTGCTGAAAAATTTGGACTTTCGCAATTGTATCAGTTGAGGGGGCGTGTGGGACGTGGAAAGACGCAGGCATATGCTTATTTGATGTATCATGGACAAAGACTCAAGTTGGATGCTAAAAAGCGTTTAAAGGCTATTGTAGAGGCTTCTGAGTTGGGTTCTGGGTTCCAGATAGCTATGAAGGATTTGGAAATTCGTGGTGCTGGTGAAATTCTCGGTGCTAGCCAAAGTGGAGCTATGAATGTGGTTGGTGTGACGCACTTTTTACGTATGTTGAATAAAGCTGTGAAGGATTTGGAAGCTGGTAAAACCTCTGATGATGATGAAGTCAAAGAAGTTTCTATTGAATTACCAATCAATGCCTATATTCCAGAAAGTTATATTAGTGCCTCCAAAGACAAGATTAATTTGTATCAAAAACTGTCTTCAGCAGATACGCATGAGTATTTGATGGAATTGAGGACTGAGGTGGAACAGGATTTTGGTCACTTGCCAGCTGAGGTTTTGAATCTATTTGAAATTATTGAACTCAAGATGTATGCCAAAAAGGCACAGTTGGTGAATATCAAAGCTATGAATATGGGTAATGATCGGCTTGGTAAGATGATTGTCTTGAGATTTACTAAAGATCTGAGACCAGAGAATATTATGAATATGCTTTCGAAAAATCCTAAATGGCAAATCGGTTCGGATACTTTGAAAATTCCTATGAAAGATCTGGGGGTTGTATTTTTGTCAGCAATTAAAGAAAGTGTCATGGCTTTGGCCGAAGATGTGACGGCGGATGATATGGTCAAGAAGGTTGCTGGAGCCTAGAGCTTGTTTACTTGCCTGATGTTTTGTGCTATAATACTTAGATGTAATTTTATACTTTGAGTGTTAATGATTATAATTCAGCTCCAATAAATAAACCCAGCGGGTTGGAGAATGTGGATGTAGTGAATTCTCAAACATCTGAAGCTTTAGAACCTCAAAAGGAAGTTTCTCAACGGGCTGCAAATCTTATGCAAGAAAAATTGGATGTTCATGAGGTTAGTGAAGAAGATTTGCAAGATAAAAAAGCTTTGAATAAGCGTGTTTTAGCTGCTTACGAAAGTTTATTACGGGGTGACACTTTAGTTTCTAGAGTTTTAAGAAGTTCATTGTTAGATGTTAATACCATTGAAATAAGTAAAGAAGATTTACTTAAATTACTTTTTGAAAAATTAAGTTCTCCAGAAAGTGTATTATCTAAAGATTTGCCAGAAAAGATGCGTGATTTTGAACGTATTGCCACGCATATTGGTGGACGTGGAGTGATTCCTGTAGAAATTAACAAGTTGCAACAGCTAAACTGTGCTGGTCGTAGTGCTATTTTAGCTCGTTTATTGGATATGGCTGGAGTTGAATATTTTGTAACTTCTCCAAAAGATCATTCTTTGGTTATTGCTAAGTTAGATTCGGGATATGTGTATATGGATCCGCAACAAGGAGTTTTGGTGAGGAATATTCCTGAATCTGCAATTAAATTAACTCGTGATGAATCTTTGGGTGTAGAGTTTTTGGAATGTGATGTTGATCAATTTCCAAGGGCTGACTATCAAGGTATTGGATTTATTTATGCAAAAATGAACGTTTC
>CAYYFV010000136.1:0-2318 GCA_964471455.1 uncultured Candidatus Peribacteria bacterium
TATATGATTTTAGGGCTTATTTATTGCTGTTGACATGATAAATTTTATTAAATTATTATTTTGACTTTAGAGTGTTTATGTAAATTTGTCAAGTAATTTTAACATTTAAATTATTTTTGGGGGCTATGAAAGCTGTTTTATGCTGTGAGCTGTATGGTCTAAAAAATTATAAGTAATTGTCGGAGTTGTGTTTTTCGATTGCAGCTCTGGGTGTGGTTTTTGTTGTAAAAGAGCCTTGAGTTAAGGCTCTTTTATGATTTTTGTTGTGCTGGCGATGACTATTTAGATCTTGATTCGTAAACAGATCGTGAGTGAGGGTTGTGATTGCTTGAACTCTTTGATGTTGAGTTTTGTTATGAGAGTTTTGATTTTTTTGATTATATTTTGATGTTTTTTGTTGAGAATTTAAAGCTTTTTTGCAGTTTCAAGAGATGTATTTGCTTTGTTAATGTTTTTGAGAGTGTGAAATTGAATTCCAAATAATAGCTGTTTTTGGCCGTATTTTTTAGCTTTAGATTTTGAGTGTTAAAAAAAAGCCCCGTGTGAGGGCTTTTAGTTTGTCGTGAGTTGTATTTTTTAGAGTTGTTTATTGAGATTGCAGCCGATGATAGGTTGAATAGTTGTTTTGTTTCCAGTTTGGGCATCGGTTCCGTTAACGAGAATAGCAGCCTCGAATCCAACATTTAGTATCTTGAGGATGTCGGAGTTATATGTGACTCCAGCTTTGCCATTTATTGTGTATTGATCTTGGACTTTTAAGCCTGTAGCGTCAGTAAACATGTTAAAAGGACCTATAGGTGCTTGTCCGCCAACGGTGATATTAGTGTATCCATTTGCGAAACCTGGTTGTCCTAGGCCTTGGTTGAGAGTTACTTTAATATTAACTGGTCCTTCGGTCAGAGTTTGGGATAAACTGAGCATTTTCCAGAAGTCATCGTATGTGACTGTTGTGTCTCCGTAGCTCACGCTGGTGAAAAAGCCGTCATTGAGAGTGCTTAAGTCTAATTCAGTAGCACGAAAGAATCCGCCCGTAATTGTTATTCCGTTTTTGAATGAGGTTGTGCTCGAGCCCAAGAATCCATTGAAGGTTGGAATGTTCAGACCAAATGGAGTAATATTGCCAGTTGCCGACTTTCCTAAAATAAAGGCATTAGTTTTTGGACTTGTGTCTTCGTCCTTTGCTGTAGCTGTTTTTTTGAGTTGTGTTGTGGATGTTGGTTTATTTGTTGTGTTGTTAGGTTCTTCGGCTAGTACATTGTTTATTGATCCTAGGGTGCAGAGTGTAGCCAAAGAAAGTGTGTTGAGTTTCTGTGCTAATGTTTGCATTAATGTTTGTGGTTTGCGTTCCAATTGTGGAACTTGTATGTTATTCATATTTTATTTTGTTAATTTATATTTGAAATAACTTGACAGAAGTGTATCTTGGAGATTCGATTTTGGCAAAATAAATCTTGAGTGTACTTAATTTATCTGCTATAATAAGAGGAAATTAGCTGTCGGGGAAATCGACAAGATTTAATAAGGAGATATGTTTGAAGATATTTTAGTTAAGAATGGTTTTACGAGAAAAGAGGCAAGTGTTTATTTGGCTGTACTGGAGTGTGGTCAGGCAAATATGTCTATGATTGTTAGAAAAACCAAGTTGGAGAGGTCGACTGTGTATGATTTGGTAGCTCGCTTGGAAGCTAGGCGGTATCTTTCAGTGTTGCAGCTAAAGGGAGTCAAGCAGGTTGTGGCTACACCTCCTAACATTATTGTGGCTTCTCTAAAAAACTCGGTTAAGGAGGTCGAAAATATTCTTCCCGATTTGATGGATGTTGCTTTTCATTCTGTTGTGAAGCCTAAGATTAAGTTTCATGATGGTTTGGAGGGTGTTAAGCAGGTTTTAAGGGAGTTTTCGTATACACATGAGGATACATATGTTTTTACAGATTATTCCACTATGCCCCCTGGTTTACCTGAGTTTATCTGGGCAGAGATTGTACCAGAGCGTATTAGGCATAATTCTTTTGCACATTTGTTGGTGATGGATAGTCCGGTAAATAGAAATGTACAGAAGAATGATTTCAAGAGGTTGCATGAACATCGTTTAGTTAAATTTCCTTTAGATTTGATACCTCAATCTTTGGAGGTGTTGTTGTGGGAGAATAAGATTGGATTATTATCGTTTGCAAAGAATGAGATTTTTGGAATGATCATTGAGTCCAAGACTATTACTCAAAAATTAATAAATATTCATCAATTGATATGGAGAAATGTGGATAAATTGAATTCCAAATAATAGCTGTTTTTGGCCGTATTTTTTAGCTTTAGATTTT
>CAYYFV010000137.1:0-2301 GCA_964471455.1 uncultured Candidatus Peribacteria bacterium
AGCTCTTGGAGCAATTTTGTATGTAATTTACAACAACCAATCTAAAAAAATTCACGAGTTATCTAAAACCAACGATAGCCATAGAAGTAAGGTTATAGGTGTTGTTTTTGATTATATAGCCAATATCAGCTTAGTAAGATTGTTCAACTCACAAAAACAAGAAGCCCAATTACAAAAAGACTATCTTACAAATCATGCCCAAAGTAGTATCGATTTATACATCCAAAAACACAAGTTAAACTCTTACTCAAACTTAGTTCTCGTAGGTTTAGAAATTTGTATAACATTGTTTCTGATAACATTATTGCAAAAATCTGCCGTAACAATTGGAGAGGTTTCTGTAGCATTACTTTATTTATATACATTCAAAGGTCGTTTCCAATCACTCATATCAGTCCAGTCAGAACTCAAGGCTGAAGAGGGAGCCAAGCAATCTACAATCGATAGACTTTTTGTCCCACTCACACAGCAAGACCCAAAAGTTCCACTCCCCAAACCAAACTCTCCAGAGTTACACATTAAAAATCTCAATCTACATTTGAGCCAAAACCACGTTCTCAAAAACTTAAATTTACACATCAAACCCGGTGAGAAAATTGGTCTAGTTGGAGAATCTGGAGCAGGCAAGTCGACCTTAGTGCAAACACTCATGCGACTACACATGCCATCTCAGCACCAAGTTTTTATAGATAATAAAGATATTACCCAGCTCAAACTTTCAGATATTTTAGACATGTATTCAATTGACGATCAAGACACCTTGTTATACAACGACACCTTTGAGTACAATTTAACTCTAGGTAAAAAATACACCAAGTCAGAAATTAACAAAGCTATCAAACAGGCCTACCTTACAGATTTTGTTAAATCACTTCCAAAAGGAATTCAAACCAAAGTTGGTGAACGAGGAGTCAGACTCTCAGGTGGGCAAAAGCAACGCCTGGGTATTGCCAGAGCCATTTTATTCAATGCTCCAATCCTAATTTTAGACGAAGCCACAGCCAGCCTAGACTCCGAATCCGAACAAATCATTCAAAAATCCATCCAAAATCTTATCAAAGACAAAACCGTAATCGCCATAGCGCACAGACTTTCGACTTTAAATATAATGGATAGAATAATAGTTATGGACAAAGGTCAAATTATAGAAGACGGTTCACACAAGCAACTCATCAAAGATAAGGGCACCTATTACCAGTTATGGCAGCATCAATCAGATAATTTTCATTAGTATGTTTAAAAAAATATTCGCACAAGCGCACAACGTACCATCAACAAACCCAATAAAATTTGCTTTAGAATCATGTAGGTTCAAAAAGAAACTCTTTTTAGGTTCACTTATTTTATTGATCTTGAGTTTAATTGCGGCAAACTTAGTTCCACTTGCAACCAAAGGTTTCTTTGACAATGTTGAGTTACTCAAATTTGATCAAATATATTTTTACGCAATCTTAGGTTTTGGACTCACATTTTTGGCCGAAATTTTAGATTATTTCTACGGCATCTATGCCACCATTCTATATGGCAATATAGGAAAACAGGCCCGCACAGACGCAATTAAATACACAAATAAGCATAGCGATGATTACTTTTCATCCAATCAATCTGGATTAGTATCATCTGCAATTATGAGCACCAATAGTATTTCTGGTCTCTTGTTTATGCATATAGAGGAAACAATGCCAGCAATCTTAACCTTAGTGATTTCTGCAATTCTGACAATCTCGGTAGATTGGAGAATCGGTCTTTCAATCATTGTACTCGAATCCATAGTTACCTATTTTGCTTTAAAACAAACCAAAACTATTGGCCGTATTGTTAAAAGGCACCAAGAAATAAAACATGAGTCCTGGGGCTTTATTGGAGATGTAATAGCCAATGTCAAAATCACAAAAATTTTCAATGTAGCTAAACTCCATTTACAAAGGGTCTTCAAAGTCATGATGCAGCATACAAGATCAGCAAAATCTATGTGGATAGCCAAAGACAAACTGATGATCTTATTAGATTTTTCGGATGTGATTGTAAGATTACTCGCAGCCGTAGCATTATCTTACCTATATTGGATTGGCATGATTTCACTAGGTGATTTCTCCATGATTTTTTTCTTGCTCGGTAAAATCGAAACCTCGCTTCAAAATTTAGTAAACATGGTCGAACGATACCAAACAACCCGTCAAGAAATCGCCGTTGCACTCGAAAAAATTATTATTCCAATCACTCACGCAGACCTCCCAGATGCCAAGAAACTCAAACTCAAAAAACTCCCATCAATCCAATTCAAAACCCTCAGCTTCAATT
>CAYYFV010000138.1:0-2205 GCA_964471455.1 uncultured Candidatus Peribacteria bacterium
GGTGAAATCCTTGAAGGGAAAGAGGACCCAGATTTGTCTTATAATCAATTAATTCGTAGTTTTTTTACTAATATGAGATTGTGCCTACAAAAAGACGATTTGCTGTGTGTGCATGCTGGGTTTAGCCCAGAATTTTTGGATAAATACGTGGGTGAGGATACTTGTAACTGGTTGGACTTATTAAATAAGCGTTTTGATGGGGCAGTCTCTGCTGGTATGAGGGGGGAATTTTCTGAGTTTGGTATTTTTGCTCAGGCTTCTGGTAGACGTGGAGCTAGTAATGTGTCTGGGCCTTTGTGGGCAGATTTTGATGAGTTTTCGAACTTAGATTCGTGTCAGAAGGAGTCGATGATGAGCTATCATCGGGCAATCGGAGTCTCGACCGTGGTTGTTGGACATTCTGTGGTGCGCGATGTTTCGGTTGTGACTCACAGGTGTCAAGGTGATGAATTGAAATATGTATATTTAGATACAGCTATCTCCAAGGCGTATGGAGGTGAATATGATTATCAGGCTTTGGTTCGTGATATGAGGGGTAGATTTTATTGTATTAATGACTGGGGTGATTTGGATTTGCTTCGTGGAATTTAGATGTTGCTTGATCCCTGATCCCTGACCCCTGACCCCTGATCTAGATATTTCTTATCGGTGTTGGCCATTTGTGGATTGGAGAGTCTGGACAAGAATTAAATTGACTGGTGTCACCACGTCTTAAGTTGTAGAGAGTTTCGTAAATTTTATTGAAAGGTTGCTTATATTGATCGGTTTGATCGAAAGTGATTGTTTGGTTTCGATAAGTCATTGAGTTTATCAACACAGCTCCAGCAGCTGACCCAACCACCATGCCTCCGTGCATTTGGGAAATATCGTTAAATGGAATATGCGCTTCGATCACTTGATGGCCCATGGTTTTAGCCATTTGCAGAATTGAGTTGCGAGTAATTCCAGGTAAGATGGTATCTCTGGACAAGCATGGTGTATAAAAGGTAACTGTATTTGGGTCGGAATTTAGCTTCCAAAAGATTAGATTACCCGCCGCATCTTCTTCTAGAACCTCTTTGGAGAGTCGGAGTCCATCATCGGAGGTTTTGATTGTGTACTCACCTAGATAAAAAACATCATGAAAAATTTGGTCTGGGTATTGTGTGAGGTTGCCTTTTTTGGCCAAGTCTTTGAGGAGCATGGTTCTTGCATAATTTCCACTATATTTGAGGTGGCCGACTCCGCCAGGTGTGCTACGTCGAGTGTTTTCTATTGCTACTAAGTCCAGAGCGAAATCCTGACTGGCAAAATAGTTGGCGAATGGGAACACGGTTATCATAAATAGATATGTTGAGGCTGGGGCAACTCCTGAGCCTCCATCAATTCCAAATATTGTTGGTCTGACGTACAATTTTGAGTCACTGCCGGGAGATGGCCAATAATCAGCGTTTGCCAAGACTGCTTGTTTGAGGGCTTGCATATACATTTCTACTGAGACCTCGGGCATACATAGGCCTTGGGCTGTATGTTGAAGCCTTTTGGCATTTTCTTGTGATCGAAATCCAAATGGTTGACCCTCCGAATTAATGGATACTACTGTGCCTTCAAATCCTCCCTGGGCATATTGAGATGATGTAGTGAGGGGATTGGTCATTAATTGCCCATAAGGTATGAGTTTCGGTGGAGTCCACTGATTTCCATTCTCTGGTGAGAATGTACTTATTGAGATTGCATGCGTAGGGATGCTTTTGAATGGGTGAGAGTCGATTTCTTCTTGTGTCAAAAGTGTGGGAGTTTGAGAAATAATTCCCACCCCTTGTGGTAGAAGTTTTTCGAATCGATAAACATCTTTATTATTTAGTCGCATGTTGAATCGTTGTGTTCTGTGTACTTCTTTGGAAGTCCCAAAATCGTCAGCGGCACAAGTACCAAAGGGTGTCTCTTGGTTATGTTTTGCGGCGAGAATTCCATGGGTTTCTAGCCATCTTATATCTTGCATGCTGATGAGGTCTAAGACTTCTGCATTTGTGATGAGTCTTTGAGTTTCCAGGGAAAATAGCTTCTTGATGGCATCATCGAGGGGTTGTTTTTGCTTTTTTCTTTCGTCTCTTAAAAATTTAAAATGATCACGTAGCATGGTTTTTGGGTTAAATTATATGTAATGACATCTTGAAAAATGGTACACCCAGAGGGATTCGAACCCCCAACCCTCGGTTCCGAAGA
>CAYYFV010000139.1:0-2131 GCA_964471455.1 uncultured Candidatus Peribacteria bacterium
TTCTCCCTCTATTAAGTTAGGTCATATAACCCCGGGAAGACATAACCCAACAATCATACACCTGTCCTTCCACCATCCACAGCCCGCCGTAACAGACGACTAAATAGGTTCAGCAGATAAAAGAGTTTTGATTTTTCCTGTGTGTGCTATCCTATATAAAGTCTAGTAAGTAGATATATAGCAATGACATATCTGATCATCTTTATAGTTTGTGTAATTACCAGTAGCTATGGAGCTTTGTTTGGTGGAGGAGCTCTAGTTAGCTTACCCATTATGATAATGTTAGGTATTCCACCGCATGTAGCCCTGGCCAATAACCGCATAGGGGCACTTGGTGTGCATATTGGATTTCTCATACACGTCTTCAGGTCAAAAAACATACAGTATCAATATGTCATACCGCTAAGTATCTTGGGCGTTATATGTTCTCTATTGGGAGCATTGACACTAGTAAGCTTACCTGAGTATATGGTTGAAAAATCTATAAGTTTGATTCTAATTGCCATGCTTGTTTTTATCTTAGCAAAACCAGAAATTGGTTTAAAAAGGGTACATACATCTCCCCCAAAAAGACTTATTGGTTGGATTATTACTGCCGTCATCTTATTGTGGCAGGCTACTTTTGGTCTAATTGCCAGCGCATTATACTTTGTCATGTGTTATTTCTTTGGATTCTCCTTGGTGCAGGCCAGCGCAACGCACAAAATCCCTGCCATTTTCAGTGGTCTGGTTGCTACTACTATATTTTTTGTCTATGGGCTAATTGACCCTCTTTTGCTGCTAGTAGTATTCTTTGCAGACTTACTGGGCTCCTATATTGGTGCCAAATTTTTTTTGCACCAAAGTCAAAATACAATCGCTTACGCATTCAAGGCGGTTATAGTCTGCAATATATGTTTTTTAATATTCTAAGCGGACAGTCATATTCTGATATTACAGAGCCACACATCCCTTGGTGATCTTTTGTTGTGAAACTGGGGCTAGAATATTTGTATATCCAGCTTGATACATGTCAAACACAGCTGAGAAAGGGGTGTCATCTAACTCGGACCATATAAAACCTAGTGTTCTGACCACTCCAAGTTAACTAGATCGGAGCCCTTAGAACAACACAAGCAAATAATCAGTTGTAGGAAATGCAGAAGCCCTTTATTATTAAATCCGCTACAAAACTTTTCTAATATATGCCTATGAAATTCAAAATTGAAGACAAAATTCTCGAACAATATCCCTCACTCAACATTGGAATTGTTATAGCAAAAGGAATAGATAATACGGGCGGAAGCCCCGATGTTCTCTCCATGCTTGGTGAACAGTCAAGTTCAATAAAATCGCAACATAATCGTGAAACATTAAAAGACTCCCCAAAAATTAGCGCATGGAGAGAGGCGTATAGCGCATTCGGCGCCAAACCTAAAAAATACACCTGCTCTGTTGAAAATCTCTATCGTATGATTCTTGAGGGAGTCCACCTGCGACATATTAATAAAGTCGTCGACATATACAATTACATATCACTCAAGCATATGGTACCTGTCGGCGGTGATGATACCGATAAAGTCGAGGGCACCATTACTTTGCGATTTGCCACAGGTCAAGAGCCATTTATCCGACTCAACTCAGATGCAGTAGATCATCCAAAGGAAGGTGAAGTTGTATATGCCGACGACAAAGAGGTCTTGTGTCGTAGGTGGAATTGGCGCGAATGCGACAAGTCCAAAATGACTCAAGCTACAAAAAATATTACCCTTGTCGTAGAGGGGCTTGCGCCTGTTTCGAAAGAAGAGGTCCGGTCAATAGTCACGGAGTTAGGTGAACTAGTCGAAAAATTTTGTGGCGGGGAAATCTCAACTCATATCTTGAATACAGAAAATAAAGAAATTGAGATTTGCTAAGATGGGGCTTCTGCACATCATATATGCCGAAACGATAACCAAATTTCTATGCAATTCAAAATAAGTAGCCACATCCATCAATACTACCCACTGATTACACATGGGGGACTCACAAGACATAGATAACAGCCGATCTTTCAACGGCTGTATGACTCATCAGTCCTGGTCACATCAGGTAGAACTCTCAAAACAAACGCCAGAACAAGATTTGGAATACTACGGGGTGTGTATGTTTG
>CAYYFV010000140.1:0-2125 GCA_964471455.1 uncultured Candidatus Peribacteria bacterium
AAGCATCTAAACCTTGATCATCTATCGAATACACATCAGACAAAGAACCTGCTTGAGTAAAGTCCCAATTTTGATTCATTTCTACCAAGGCCTGCGGCTGAGCCGTAAGAGAGTCCACAGTCCATGGTTCATATAACACCCTGTCTTGATGCAATTGTTGAACACCCTCCAAATCAACATTAGGCACCCCTGATGGTTCAGCATTAGCTGCAAAATTAAATTCAGTATCAGTTTCTTGATGTGTAGGAGTTGAACTAAGAACAGTTCGTATTTGTATATTACTATCACTTGTAACATCTATCGGGGTCCTAGAATTTGTGCTATCCATCGTTGGAACATCGGCTCCTTTCAAAACTACTGAACGTTTTGAAGTTGGCACATCAGGAGTCTTGACATCAGAATCGGATTTCAAAACTTTAGTACCACCTTCTGACATATCAGATTCGCCCATTGAGTTAATCTCAGAATCAACTGGAATACCATCAGAGACTTCCATAGACCCAGTCTCAACACCAACTATAAAACTGTCTGTAGATCCTATATCAATACCACCTGTAGAATTATCACCAAACACCAACGAATTTGCTCCACCATCATCAACACCCAAATAATTCATTAAAGCATAACCAAGGGCAACAGAAACAGAAACTGGCAACACAGTCTTTTGCAATTGACTCATTCTGTGCATCGCAGAAGGAACAACTGAATAGATTAGAGAGTTGGCAAATCTATCAGCTTTATGCCAAAAACCAGTAGGTTTTTTGATTTTAAATTTATCAGCATTTTTATTCACAAATTGATTTACTAATTCCTGATAGCCCTGAGCTTTAAATTCAGCATCAAACCCACTCAAAAATTCATTGAATTTATTCACAAACTCACCATCCTTAAACATAGTTACTACAGTACCAGAATCAGGATAGACCATTTCAATCTGTTTAGTATCCCAGTTAACTCGAGGGACCAAACCAAATTTGGATGGAGCATATGCTTCGGTCTTCCGAGCCGAACTAAAATCATTATCAAACTTAGGGAATTCAGCACATCCTTCAAGCTTAGTTTTCAAAGTATCATTGGTAATTTTTGACAAGTCCAAGGCAGGAATAGAAGCCAAACTCTTAAGAAACCTATTATCATTAACTTCAAAACCCTCAATATTTAAAATTTTATATAAAACATCAGAATTGCAAGTATGATGATATGTAAATACAAACTGTGGAATAGATTTTAAATTTACAATTTCGTGGAATTCAATTCCCAAAATTGACAATGCGTTTTCAAACTTATCTAAATCTGAAATTTTTGACAAACTTTCTAAATTCTTACAATCTTTTAAACAAGCAACAAAATCATTATGACAATCCTCATCGATCAAAAACTGAGATAAAGATTGTAAATTGTCACTTTGTAATGCTTTAAAAGCATAATCATAAGTTAATAATTCCCTAGTACTTTTTACACCAAAAGAATTGAAAAATTTATAACGCTCAATCACAACATACAAAACATTAGCAAAAGAAGGTGGGTACTTTTTCTTCTTATCTTTAGCCTTAAATAAAACTACCTCCCCTGTCTTAGAAGACTTATAAAATTGAGGCAAGTCATTTACATCAAAACCAAAATCTTTAATTATTTGCTCACAATGATATTTAGAATTAATATTAAACATAAATCTATTGTGACAACCCAAATTATCGTTAAAACTATCACATGCACTTTGTGAATGAATAAAAAGGTTGAATTGTTTAATAGCCTCCTCTTTAGCAAAAACATTTAATTTATTTATATTAGCTATTAATTCTCTTAATTTTTTCTGCACATCAATAACTACTGTTGGTAGGGTAATTAAACCTTTTTCTACAAAGTCATTTACCTCCTTACTACCATAATCAAATATCAGATCATATGATTTAGGCGACAACTTAGCGGTAACAGAGATACCATATTTACGAGAATATTTAGATAATCCCACTTGCTCCGAATCAGTTAGTTCAATTTTTTTTGTTTCAAAGGGCATCAAATTAGAACTATTTTCAGAATCTAGTGACGAATCGGCTAATTTTTCAAAAACTACAACAGAAAAATTATCTTCTTGAGCTGAACAGCAAGCAGATCTTAGAGCACT
>CAYYFV010000141.1:0-2115 GCA_964471455.1 uncultured Candidatus Peribacteria bacterium
TCTTAACTAAAAGAACATCTATCTCATAAAGTTGAAAGTTATTCTACTTTCTATCGTTGTTGTTGGGATGATTGGACTGATGGTTCCAAATGCATTTGCGGAAATATTTTATGATGAAAAACGGGGATTCTCTATTAATTATCCCTTAAGTTGGGGATATATTGATCATAAACCAAATGAAACGACATCAAAAATATTAGATTTGTACAAACTTGATTCTAACATATTTCCAAAGGCCGATATACCTGATTTGCGTTCAGACGAGATTCATGATATATCAGATGTAATATTCGGCGTTATTACATTTGAAAAAAGTAAATCACCATTTAGTGTTTTTGATGATGAATACTTACAAAATATGTACGACACAAGATTTACAGATTGTAAATTTATCAAAATAGAATATGAAGAAGAATACACTTGCTCCCATTTTGATTTAATAGATTCAATAACAAATAAAGGCACTGCGGCTATTACTTATTCTTGGATTGAGAAACATGGAGATAAAACAATTGATAACATTTCAATCATTCATCATTATAGGGATCTTGATGAGTTATGGATAATACAAGCAAAAATTCGTACAGAACATTATGATGATCTCAAAGATGATATTAATAAAATAATTAATTCGTTGGAAATAATCAATGTGTCTGAAAAATTGGAACCAAAAATTCCAGTATGGATAAAAAATAATGCAAAATGGTGGTCAACGGGAGAAATTGATGATAAATCATTTATCAATGGAATACAATTTTTGATTGATAATTTTATACTAGAAATCCCTGTTTCTTCTGAAGAATATGTTTCAACTTTTGTAAAATTCTTTAAAGTTGACAAATACAATTATCAATTGCCAACCAGTAGTTTTACTACAACTGATATTCGTATTTCAGGAAGTTTGGATGAATATAGTGATGGATATAGAGCAGCATTAGAAATCAAAAGACCTGATGGAGAAATTGAGAAGTTCCGCCCACTTGTTGCTCACGGAGAATTCAATCATATCTATAAAATTAAAAGTAATTCCCCAACTGGTCAATATGAAATTAATGGTGAATATGATTACCACAAAATTAAATTGGGTACAATTTTCTTTCATGTTAAAGAAAATATAGAGGAAAGAAAACCTGTACCAACTTGGGTGAGAAATACAGCAGGATGGTGGGCTGATGGTCAAATTTCTGAAAATGAATTCATGTCTGCCATACAATTTCTTGTTAAAGAATCTATTATTGTATTAGATCAAGATGTTGAAAAAGAAGTTACAGTAACCACTCCTAAAGAATCAAGTGTCATTCTTAATAGCTCTGGTGATGATTGGACAATTGTAGATACTGGTAATGTATTCTCTGTTGTATTAGTTAAGGCTACACAAAATGATTCATGTTCGCTAGAAGAGAAGCGTAGTACAGAAGAATATGCTGAAATGTCTGAATACCTACTTACTAAAAATCTAAGAGGGGCAAAAACAATTATTTCATCATTTTGTATGAATCTTGATCAAATTCGAGAAAGTACTTATCCTTTAGTGCTTAAAGAAATTGGCTCAAATCAACCGGATATGATGATCTTTGTTGGTAACTTAGATGTTAATTTTGAATCATATTATGATGAAGGTGCATATGGATGGTGGCATTGCGTTCCAATTTTTGGTGAGAAGAAAGATGGTTCATGGACTGGTGCATACAAGGGATGTGGAATAAATATAATAGTTGTATGTGATTGTGATCAAAGATATACAAACTTGCGTGAAGGTGGAATGTGGACATTATCTCACGAAATTGCACATTATAATTTGTTTGAGCAACGTTATAATCAAGATGTGTTTGCTGACAATGTACACTGGGTAGAATACAAATATAGAGAATGTATAGAGAATAATAATTTAGAAACAAAATATTGCAAAAAATTGTTTGAAACTAAAAAACTATCAAATAATCATGAATACAATATAATGGATATTGATTACCTAAAGGGAAGTTGGAGAGAAATACAAAATGAGGTATCACATGAAATTTTAGTTATGCAAGGTTACAAAGATGAGTAAAAAACGTATTTTTTTATAATCTAGGCAAATCCGTGTCAAGATTAAATATAATCTTAGTCAAAAAA
>CAYYFV010000142.1:0-2094 GCA_964471455.1 uncultured Candidatus Peribacteria bacterium
TGTGTCTTCTGTATTAAAAAAGTATCCAAGGGGCTCTCGTTTTCTTAAGCATGCATTGTATTCTATGCCTCCATCTCAAGTGAGACAATTTTTTGAAGATCTAGGCGTCCCGACCAAATGTGAAGACGATTTACGTGTTTTTCCAGTTTCGAATGATGGAGCCGATGTGGTGCGAGCTTTTGAGAGATATTTTGATTCTGCTGCGGTCGAGGTAGAGTTGGGTACGCAAATTATTAAGGTTGAAAAAGTAGCTGACAAATTCTATCTGTATAAAAAAAATGATCAACTTGAAGTTTTTGATAAGCTAATCATCACGACGGGTGGACAAGCATATAGGCATACTGGCTCGACTGGGGATGGGTATGCTTTTGCTGAGGCTCTTGGGCATAGTGTGAGTGAGCTTGGTCCGAGCTTGAATTCTTTTGTCTTGCGGGAGTCTTGTTTTTCAGCTGTTTCGGGTTTGAGCTTGAGGCAGGTTTCTTTAGCGGCCAAGTGTAAAGACGGTCGTAAGCATAAAATCGATGGACCTGTACTCTTTACTCATAAGGGGATGACGGGACCTGCTGTGTTTGCCTTGAGTGCCATGTTGGCTTTTTCTGATATTTCAGTAGATACACCGCTGAGTCTCAAAGTTGATTTGTTGCCAGAACTTTCTTTATCAGATTTGAACAATCAGTGGCAGGAATTTTTGAAACAAGCGCCTAAGAAATATTTTAAACATTTTTTATATAACTTATTACCCAAATCTTTGGTTGATTTATTAGATGTTAAGTGTGATTTGAAGGCTAATCACCCCGGAGATTCTTTGAATAATAAAACCGTAGGGTTGATTTTGGAGAAGTTAAAAAACCTTCAACTCAATATTATTGGTCGCGGTAAAGGAGATGAGTTTGTGACTGCCGGTGGTGTTAATCGTAAGGAAATTGATTCCAAAACTATGCAGTCTAAAATCACTGAGGGGTTGTATTTTGCCGGGGAGATTATGGATGTCGATGGGGTGACTGGAGGTTTTAACTTGCAGGCTTCTTGGGCGTGTGGGTATGTGGCTGGTTTGTTGGGTTAGAAAGCTTGTTCGTATATTTGCAGGTATTGTTCGAGCTTGCTAACTGAATGTGTGGGAATAGGCTGGGGTTGTGTTGACTTGTAAAGTATTCTTATGATTTGGGTTAAATCTTATTAAAGAAATCAAGCATGCTACTTGGTTTATGTGTAACGGTTATTGGGATTGGATTGACTGTGATATACGGGAATTTGTTGTTTGAAGAATGGTTCTGGAGCCGGCTTGCCTTTGGGTAGATTTTGTGGTGTGGGAATTGGAATATTAAACTGTGGTGTGGGTGATTGTTTTGGTGGTTTTTGGGGGGTTGGGGGGACACTTGTATTTGATTTATTGAATTGTTGGTAGGCTAAGGCCGAGAGTGTAATGAAACCTATGATTTTGAGGATTTTTTGTCGGGTGGTGTTTTGTCGATATGTGATGTGTTGTAGTGGGAGTGGTTTGTGTGTGGTATGTAATTCTGAATTAGATGGAGGTTTGTCAGAAAACGGTTTCATATTTAATGGTTGTTACTACATTTTTATTTTGACAGAGTTTTTCTGAATTACAATTTATTCGGTAATATTGTTTATTGATGTACGGGGCTTTTTTGTTATTCAGTAATGTTTTCAAGCAAGGTTACGTTGACTAATTGCATTAAGTCTGTGGACTTGATTTGGATTGAATCTGTGCGAGTTCCAATGTTGAAGGCGAGTTCTGGGAAGTCTAGGAGTTTTTTATCGTAGAAGGTGTGTTCTATGTCGAGCAGGTGGCCAAATGGTGGCACGGCGCCTTTTTCGAGGTTGAAGAGTTCTTTGAGTTCATCTTGGTTGATGAATCGAAACTTGGAGAGTTTGGAGGCATCGCGAAATTTTTTTGAGTCTAGCTTGAGTGTGGCTGGAATTACTATTTGGTAATACTTTTTCTTGGCTTTGATCATGAGGGCTTTGGCACCGATTTTGGGGTCGGTGCCTCTGATTTTGGCGACCTCTTCTGAAGTTTCGGCAGGGGCATGGTGCATGTATTTATAAGGTGTTTTTGATTCTTTTAGAATTTTT
>CAYYFV010000143.1:0-2094 GCA_964471455.1 uncultured Candidatus Peribacteria bacterium
TAGCCTCTAGAAATGTTAGGACTCTAGGGAGAAAGACAACAGCATTAGCATTATCCTGCATGAGCCATGCCGACCATAGAAATCCTGTCGAGCACCATTGAAATACTCGCCACATCTGAGCATTTTTTTTGCTTGGGGCCTTTTCTATATTTGTTTTTTTGTTTTTGATCAAATAGGCAACCAAGCTCCAAACTATTCCAGCTACAAAAAATGAAAGGAAATATCCTGTGAAGGTTTTTGTTAACATGCCATTGATCGTTTTGCTTGAAGAAAAGGTAGCTAGTATGAGAAATGTAGTACTGACTGGCATTTTGAATCGTGTCAAAACTAGCAGTACAATTGGTGCAAGTAGTTGAAAAAAATTAAAGCTTTGAGGCTGGGGTATTTTGTTTAAGCGTCCATAGCTGATGTCTCCACTGTGGCTATACCATCCATACATGATGGTGGCAACTAAGATACTGCCAATAAATAGCCAAAGATAATACCATTTGATTTTTTTGTTAGAAGATAAGAAGGTCCCAAGTGTTTGGACACTGTCATTAGAGATAGCGCTATATCCAGCAACCAAAAACCCAAACCACATGGCAAGAGTGGGCTGATTTGTTATTAGTCCTGCAATTATGGTTAAGAGCATAATTATAAATAAAAAGGGCCCTTCTTTATGTACTTTTTTTAGTAGGTTTGTTTTCATAGATTTTTAAATCAATAAATTACAAGCATAATATATGGAATGCTTTTTGAGGCTTCAAGGTATAACTATTGCAAAAACATGTTTTTACATACTGGGTTTAATGTGAGTTGTTGCAAGTGCTTGTGTTTAAAAATAAATATATAGAAAGTTGCTTATTTGATGTGTTTTGCTATACTTTTTGAAAAACGCTATGAGTCAAAAAAAGTTTAAGTTAAGTTCCAATTATCAACCAAAGGGTGATCAGCCGAGGGCAATTGCGCAGTTGGTTGAGAAGATTGGTGGACAAAAAAAGTATACAACCCTCTTGGGGGCTACAGGTACTGGTAAGACCTTTACGATTGCCAATGTGATTGATCAATTGCAAAGGCCGACTTTGATTTTGGCACATAATAAGACCTTGGCTGCTCAGTTGTGTAGTGAGTTTAAGGAGTTTTTTCCTGATAATTCGGTGAGTTATTTTGTATCTTATTATGATTATTATCAGCCGGAGGCATATGTGCCAGCGACAGATACTTATATCGAAAAGGATGCTTCTATTAACGAGGAAATTAATAAGTTTCGGCATGCTGCGACTACTAATTTGTTGTCACGTCGTGATGTGATTATTGTAGCGACTGTGAGTTGTATTTATGGACTTGGTTCTGTTGATGATTATCAGGGAATGTGTCTTGATGTGCAGGTCGGTGATCAAAGACAACGGGATAAGTTTTTGAGGCATTTGACTGATATGCAATATAATCGTTCGCAACTTGAGTTCAAGCAGGGGATGTTTAATGTACTTGGAGATGTGGTGGAGGTGTTCCCGCCGTCGAGTGATAATGTGTATCAAATTGAATTTTTTGGTGACGAGATTGATCGAATTGCAGAGTATGATAGCTTTACGGGTGAAATTGTTGAGGAGCATACTGCGATCAAAATTTTTCCGGCTAAGCATGATGTGACGACAGCAGACAAAATTGAAAAGGCGGTTGATTTGATTCAGGCTGACTTGGATATTCGTTATAAGCAGCTGCGTGAAATTGGTAAAAATATTGAGGCAGAAAGACTCAAAACCAAAACAGAGTACGATATCGAAATGCTCAAGGAGACTGGATATTGTAATGGGATTGAGAATTACACGCGTTATCTCAATCAGCGTGAACCTGGTAGCCAGCCGGCGACTTTGATTGATTATTTTCCGGATGATTTTTTGATGGTGATTGATGAATCGCATATTACTGTTCCACAGTTTGGAGGGATGTACGAAGGTAATCGTTCTCGTAAGAATACTCTGATAGAACACGGTTTTCGGATGCCGAGTGCGCATGACAATCGTCCTTTGAACTTTTCTGAGTTTGAGGGGCACATGCATCAGGTATGTTTTGTGTCGGCGACTCCAGGTAAATATGAAATTGCTAATACTG
>CAYYFV010000144.1:0-2069 GCA_964471455.1 uncultured Candidatus Peribacteria bacterium
AAATAGGCGTTCTTCATGTGACCATCTGCAAATCGAGCTAGGAGCTGGTCTTGAACCTGCTGCAAAGTAGCGCTCGTTTTCAAATTTTTAATTGGCAATTGCATACTGCAGAGAAAATAACTATATTAATTGTAACAACATTATAACAAATTTGTTTATGAATAAACTAAAAAAACTCTTTCTCCCCATTTTTGTGATAATAGCAATTCTAATTTTTTATTTTATGAATCAAACTGCAAGCACTATAGCTATCATTCAAACAAACTTCGGCACCATCAAGGCGGAGCTCAGCCAGGAAGTTCCAGAAACATATAAAAATTTCGTCACACTCGCCAAAGACGGCAAATATGATGGAGTCAGCTTCCATAGAGTCATTGGAGACTTTATGGTCCAAACTGGTGATTTCGAAAATGGTAACGGGACAGGAGGACACAGTTACAAGGGGCCAGACACTACAATAGACGAAGAATTTCACCCTTCTCTCAGACACACCTACGGAGCATTGTCTATGGCCAAGACTGCACTTCCAAGTACAACAGGCTCTCAATTCTTTATTGTTCAAAACAAACAAGGTACATCTTGGTTGGACGACCAACATAGCGTCTTTGGTCACGTAGTTGATGGCATGGATGTAGTTGAGCAAATTGCAGCTCTACCAACAGATATCAACGACCGCCCTCTCAAACAAGCCATTATTGAATCAGTGACTATCCAGGAATAAAAAAACAGACCTCCCCAAAGGTCTGTTTCTTGCAAAAAAAAACTAGCCACACAGGCTAGTTTTTTATTACATAACTTCTTTCACTACGGCTTGAAAAGTTGCCTCATGGTTCAAAGCCAGATCGGCTAGAACCTTTCGATTCAACTTAACTTGTTTTTTCGACAGGGCATTGATAAATCTTGAGTATTTATATTCTTTACTAATCATCTTCAATGCAGCGGAGATTCTTGCGATCCACAATGCTCGATAGTCACGTTTCTTCTTTTTGCGACCTACATAGGCATGCAAACCAGCCTTCATCCAAGCTTGATGAGCCTGCTTAAAGATCTTAGATCTCAAACCTCTGTAACCTTTAGTTTTAGAAAGGATTTTTTTATGTCTTCGGCGTCTAACTACACCAGTCTTTACTCTTGTCATTTGTTAATTAACCGTTAGGAAGTAATTTTGATAATTGTTTGATAAAGGCCTTTGGAAACGAAAGGTATTTCGCTCTTTTAGCTCTTTTCGACTTGTTTTTCAAGATGTGGTTTCTAGAAGCTTTTCTAAATTGTTTAGAGCTACTCGTAGATGAGCCTGACCTCTTGATTCTCTTAGCTGTAGCTTTATGAGTTTTTTGTTTCATCTTAATAAATTATTATTTTTTTGGAGATAAAATCATCATCAGATGGTTACCTTGCTTCTTAGGCTCAGTATCGACATCTGCAACCTCGCTTAATCTTTCCTTCACTTCTTCCATTTTCTTAAACGCAAGATCTTGGTGTGCAAACTCCCTACCTTTTAGAATAAGAGAGAATTTAACTAGGTTTTTTTTGGATAAAAATTTCTGAGCCTGTCTCAACTTAGTTTGCAAGTCATGCTCACCAGTTCTCAATGAGAGTCTTACTCCTTTTACTTCAGTTTGCTTTTGGGCTTTCTTTTGAGCTTGATCAATCTTTTTGTGTTTGTATAGATGCTTGCCATAGTCCATTATTTTACATACAGGCGGCGTGACATTTGGAGACACCTCCACTAGATCAAGACTTACAGATTTTGCTAGGCTAATTGCCTTTTCCAAACCCATAATACCTTTTTGATTACCTTTTTCATCAATTAAACGCACAGTTGATGATTTGATATAATCATTTATCGCAAACTTCTTAATAACCTCAGAGTTTAAATATAATTATCGCTTCTAAAAAAGCATAACAAATATAATCAATACCAGCCTATATTGTCAAGAAGAAATTTAGTATTTTCTCCTATCAGTAAAAGCATTTTGCAAAGTTATTTCATCAGCATAATCAAGCACACCCCCGTGTGGTAACCCACTAGCCAGTTTGCTAATTGTGACTTCTTTATTCTTCAGCAT
>CAYYFV010000145.1:0-2057 GCA_964471455.1 uncultured Candidatus Peribacteria bacterium
TCAAACACAGGGTTGATATCGGTAGAATCAACATCGTTGTCGCTGACTCCATCACCATCCGAGTCGACATTCACATTGCTATCCCATTTATAACTTGCAGTTTGTTTATCAGCACCACCTGCAAAATCCAAAGTTGATTGATCAGTAATTGTCACTTGCAGGCTATCTACATCAGTTTCAAAAGCCGCCTTCGGCGCCTCCAAAACCGAATCCACAAAGATAGTCAAAGGCCTGCTCACAGCCCGAGAGCCATTATCATCCACCACCATTTGCGAAATTCTAAATCCACTCGCTGGTGATTTTTTATCAAAAGAGAAAACAAAAGGCACAGCTGGATCGGTAGAGTTTGGACCGGCATTACCAAATCCATCATCGATAAATGATCCATTAGCATTCAAATCATATTGCACACTAGTAATTTCACCATCTGCATCGAGAGCAGCACTAAAGAATGTCACTTCCTCTCCCACAGTCACCGAAGTCCGATCCACATTAAATTTTGCAATCGGCATTTCATTTTCACCATTAGTAGCCTCTATCAGGTCAGCTGCTTGCACGTCTGCAGATTCATTAAATTCGTTATCAATAGCCTTCACAGACACTTGCCAGTCTACCTGAGCACCTGTATTTCCTTTGGTCGGAATAATCATAGAAACTCTTGGTTGTCTCGAGCTAATTACATATTCCGCAGTTGGAGCACCAGTTTCTTGCAAAGTGAATTGAAATTCTTCAATTCTTCCATCCAAATCCACAGCACCCACAGCGTTGGCCACCACAGTAAATGGAGTAGTACCAGTTAGTCTCGACAAATTAATCGAATCAATTGTCGGCTCGAATGATTCAACCACAATCACTGCAGTTTGACTGTCCTGCAAAGTCAAATCAGACTCATCCGTAACTGTCAAAACCAAGTCAAATGTATTACCGTTTAAAGGTAAATCTTGATAGCTTAGATCAAAATTCGATCTAGTAAAATTCCGCCCATCACCAGTCTCATAGCTAAATCTTAGTCCGCCTGTTGTCCCATTTGCATTCAGAGATCTATCACCACTCACTTTGACTCTTTCACCACGGATCAATTCTTTGAATTGACCAACTGTCGGATTGATAAAGCTATTACCAAATCTATCAGTCAACGTAATCACAGCCAGGGGAGCACCCGCTGGACTAATTGTCACTTGCTGAGTAATTTCCTTGAAGCTCGAGCCCTTAAACGCTCTGACTTTCATTGTAAAGTTACCAGCAGTTTCATATACATGCGTCGTCGTTGCCACCTTGGCATCCCCAGCAGCAGCGCCAGCCTCAAAGTCAACTACTTCCGAGCGACCATCTCCAAAGAAAATTTGAGCCTTATCAGCATTGAAACTTTCCAATTCCACATCCACACTCACCGAAGCACTTTCTTCATCTGCATTTGCAGCCAGAATTGCTACAGGACTGAAGGTATCGGCAAAACGCACATCGATCACATTGTCGATTGTCACAACTTTTTGAGCCACCTTAGCCACAAACAATTCTTGTCCATCAGCAACAAAAGGTTGTTTAGCCTCCAAAAGCACTGTATATCGCCCTGGTTCCAAGAATCTCAGATTTAAATTCTCTCCTTCAAAAGTCGAAGAACCATCAATATCAGCATTGGCTGTAAATTGATTGTTATTATCGACAGTACCAGATACAAACTGCTTGCCTTCAACGGCATTCACCACTTTCCAAGAAAAACTCAAAGCATTTGCTGCATCCGGAGCAAATTCGTCTCCAAGCAAAGCTTCATCACCACTCAGACTTCCTTCCGAGCTAAAGTCGACCCGTCCCGGATCGTTCTCTGGAGAAGGGAACACAGCACTCACTTGCGCTACCGGCTCACGTGGTGACACATTCACACTTATAGTCGTTTCCACTGGTTCTGTAGCACCCTGAGGCGTAGCCTTAAGTGTAATCTCTTTAGTCCCAGGAGACTTGAATTGTAATTTGATTGTTTCCGAATCAGTCCCCAAGTCAAAATCAAAATCAGCTCTATTTTGGTTTTCTATAATATCACGGTTTTCTATATTCCATAC
>CAYYFV010000146.1:0-2029 GCA_964471455.1 uncultured Candidatus Peribacteria bacterium
TTGATTTTGTAATAGAAGTGGCTTGGTGATCCAATTGGAAGTTTGGTCAAGATGGCTTTTTGGCAGCCATGAAGATCTGGATGGAATTTGAGGAAGAAATGGTGCGAACACATTAGGATTTGTGGAGTTGAAGTGTCGTCACTGAGGTTGGCTAAGATTTTACCTTTGGATCCCGATTGATTCTGAGCTAGGAGTTCGATGCCTAGTTCTTGGAACTTGAGGCAGAGCTTGTCGTAGACATATCGGATGTTGTCCGAAGAAGGACAGATAACCAAGGCTTTTTGCTTGGTGTCTTTGAGGGCTTGGAACAATTGTTCTGTGAGTGTCTCTAGGTAGAGTGGATCTTTTTGATGGATGCCCAAATCTTGGGTTTCGAGTAAGAATCTGTCTGAAGAATTGGCCTGAGTGAGAGTGACCTGGAGTCCTGTGAGGTACTCAAGTAGGTTACGTTTGTCTATTTGCAAATTGGCTGGAATTGATTTGAATGTAGGAAAGTTGTTGTTTTGCATCATGCAGAATACGTGTCCAGATTTGCATTGTTCTGAGAATTTTTGGAGTTTGGCTCGAGTCTCGTCAGATTGGTTTGGGAGCTCTGCAAGCTGATGTAAAAAGTCCAAGAATGGAGCTTTTGTCAGTGTGAATTTGTCTAAGTTACCAAAGAAGTTTTGATCTGGATGCAGGCTAAGTTCTTCGCGAATATACTTGATTAGGTGCATGTATATAAATGTGAGTTGTTCTGCGTTTTGAGTGGTCTCAAAGTCGCTTGAGCGCAGTGTGGTCTCGAAATGGTGAATGAAGCTTTCTTCTAAATATGGTCCATCTAGGATTTGAATTTCGGCATGCGATGGGATCGCTTTGGCCTGATGGTAGTTGAGAAGTGTTTCGATTGAGCAAATATAGTTACCAGCTTGTAGATCGAGCATTTGTTTGTGGCAAAATCTATGAATAAGACCAAATTGGTCTGATCTGAAATTGATATCGTCTATATGAGTATTGTCTCGAAGCTTGGCCAAAATACGCATGAGAGAAAAAATATCGGCAGTTGGATCTGTGACACTGTGGAGTACAAGAGGCTTGTCTATGTAATTATTTGGATTTTTGATTTCTTGCTGTGAGTTCTGTTTGATTTTTTTGAGTAAATTGAAATCAACTGCTTGGATGCGTAGAGAGTTGTTTTGTTCTGTGTTTGGATTGTTAGTGTTTGTTTTTTGGGAACTGGAGTCGTTGTCGAGGCAGTGCTCAAGGAGTTGTAGGTAGATTTTGCAGTCTGGATTGTTGTTGTTTTGTAGTGCTTGTAGAAGGAGGTCTTTGTTTTGTTGTGGGAGTTGATTGAGCCTGTCGCAAATAGTACGGAAGAGTTCGATGTTGGCTCGGACATCGTCGATGGCGCGGTGGGATGGTTGGTTCTTGGTATTGAATGTCTTGGATAAAATCTCGAGAGAGAAGCTGCTAATTTTTTCGAAGGCCATGTGCGATAGTGGCATGGTATCGAGTAAGGCTCCTGGGATGTTGATGTCTTTAGCAGCTAAAAAGTTTTTGTCGAAAGAGATGTTATGACCCATGATTGGCAAATCCCCACAAAATTCTAAGAGTTCTTGCTTGAGAGATGATAGGCTTGGGGCATCGTAAACATCCTGGGATGTGATTGATGTTAGTTTTTGAATCAGGCTTGGGATTTGACCTTTGAATTCTACAAAGCTGTGGAAGGTTTCGTAATTTTTTTCTAGATCGAATTTGATGGCAGCAATTTCCAAAACCTCATTTTCGTTTGGATCAAAGCCAGTTGTTTCGATATCTAAACATATAATTTTCATAATAAGAATATAGGTTATTTTTGCCAGAAAGGGAAGTCGAAAAACTTGTTGACTTGTTGCAAAAAAGATTCTATAGTTGAATCTAAAATTATATAAATTTTGTGCGTGAGTTTAGATTCTTTGGCTTGTGTAAGTTCTGATTTTAGAAGAGATGTTAGCTGTTTTGAGTTTAATAAGGATTTGTATTCTGGGCTCAATGATTTGATTCGTGATTT
>CAYYFV010000147.1:0-2015 GCA_964471455.1 uncultured Candidatus Peribacteria bacterium
ACTTTGAGGATAATATTTTCGGGATCGAATGATTCATTCTTGATTTCTCGGCAGCGGACACATCGGCAATTGATCTTGTGGTCCTTGAGCAATTGTCGCATGTTGAGTGTCTTGGAACCTTGTAAGACCAAGTCCGATGGGAAGTCACGTAGAATACGAATAATACGACAGTATTCTGGAATAATGGATTTGGTTTGGGCTAGCAACTCAAACAACTCCTTATCATTATATGGCTTATGTAGATTTGGATCGGCTTCTACCATTTTGGCCAACTCTGTAAATGGTACAACCATACATGGATAAATTTTGATATAGTCTGGATTGAGAATGTCTTTTTGGAATGTGTCGCGGATGCTTTGCAAGTCCGACTCTAATGTGGATGTGGGTAAGTTTGGCATCAGGTGATGACAAATCTTGAGTCCACTATCACGGCAGAGCTTGGTGGCTTTGATGGATGTTTCTAGATCGTGACCCCTCTTATTAAACTCATTGACTTGATCGTCTGTGGTCTGAATACCTAATTCGATACCAGTAACTCCAAATCTTCGTAGTTTTGTAATTTCTTTCTTGGTCACCCAGTCAGGACGAGTCTCTACCCACAAACCTACACAGCGAGAGGCAGCTGTTTCGTTTTCTAGAATGAGGTCTTCGAGCTTGGCTTGCTTGATGGTTTCGTTTGCTTGCTCCAATGGTTCTATCTCCCCTGGCCCTTGGTTGAGGGCGTAATAAATCGACTTGATAAAATGTTCTTGATAATCATCAAGATAAGAACTCCACGTACCACCAGCTGTTCTGATATCGATCTTACTTGTATCGTGCCCCTGTGTTTTGAGTCCATTTAGACGGGCCTTGACTTGGGTATATGCATCAAAATCATTACGAACTGCTCGTAGCATGGCTGGTTGATTGGAAAAATAACTTTTTGGCATACCTGGTTGGGTTGGACAAAAAATACACTGACCAGGGCAACCAAAGGCCTTGAGCATAACAGTAATATTGGCAATACCAGACAAGGTACGCACTCGCCTTTTCATTATGAAGTTGAGTACAGTCTCAGAAGGCTCAATAGCCTCCATCTCTATAAGATCGTGGTAGGCTCTGACCAACTCGATATTTCGAGGTGGTGTCAGCTTATGTTTTTTGGTCAACTTGTTTCTAAGTTTTTCTAGTGTGCGTTTATCTAACATCTCTGCACCTGCCATCTCTATAAATTCATAAATAGCTAGGATGACCTCCTTACATAACAGACTGTATTCTTTGCGTACTTCGTAATTCATATTTTTTTGCCCTATTCTGAAGTGTTTTCTTAAGATTGTCAAATATGATTTAGCTGTTTATAATTAGCTTAATAATTTTATTAGAGCTTATTTAATGATCTCCAAAAAACAACACAAGACACTCCACAAAAAAGTCGACAACTCTTACAACAATATCGCGCGTAAGTTCTCTGCCTCTCGCAATAGACCATGGATTGAATTTGATTTATACAAAAACATGGTTTCAGACCAAGATCATGTATTGGATATAGGCTGTGGCAATGGAAGACTCTTACTGCACTTGGATGATCTTAACGTGAACTATACTGGACTTGATATCTCATCAGAAATGATAGAAGAGGCCAAACTCAACCTTTCTCAAACTCAATCTGAAAAGACTTTTGTGCACTCTAGTTTTGTAGCAAAAGAACAAGACCTAGCGCTAAAGCCTGAGAGCTTCGATGCTATATTTGCAGTGGCGAGCTTCCATCACTTACATGGACTTGCTAATCGCCGTCAATTCTTGGCAAACGTCTATAAGTATCTCAAGCCCAACTCGACTGCCTGTGTCTCGGTTTGGAACCTCTGGCAGAAGAAATACTTATCCAACTTCTTAACTGCTTTTGTCACCCATCCCTGGAGGTTCAATGATATCAATGTTAAATTTGGTAATACGCCACGCTATTACCACGCCTTTATGATCTGGGAACTTAAGCTTCTATTATGGTTATCTCCATTCAAATCATACCAGCTTGTGTT
>CAYYFV010000148.1:0-2008 GCA_964471455.1 uncultured Candidatus Peribacteria bacterium
ATGGTGCGGGGTTTTTCTTCGCAATTACAATGAAACCGCGATTGTAAGAAGATCTACAAGTGGTCCAAAATTCATTGCAACTCAAACCCGCCACCAACGAACTGCAAACTCTGAGGCAGGTTTAACGAACTGTAAAAAACTTTTTTTTTGCAATTACCAAAAATTTTTTAGCAAGCTCGCGATGAGTTAAGTCATCTGAACACATCAAGGTGTTAACTTGCCCTACAAACATATCAAGAGCATGGTCTCCAGCGTGCTCAAGTAGCTGAATGAGAGCTCGTTTCATTTCTGTTTTTACATCTAGGTATTCTAGTGCCGATTTGACCATAGCACCAGAAAGAGCAGCCAAGACAGATACATCGTCAGTTGCTGGGGAATAACCAACAGTTTGACCTTGGTGGCTTCTAATCAGATCTGTGGAAACTAGTGTGGACACTGCCGTTTCGATCTGTTGACCATTTAATCTATTATCCTGTGCAGATCCATCATAGGCTGAAAACTCAGATTTTCTCATCAAGGCAGTTGCTAAATCTGTTCTAGCTTGCAACTGACCAGCAGCTAAGTCATCAGCTCTTATTGCCAAGTCAGTATTGCTAATAACAGGTGCCAATCGTTCTGTCGATTGAGAAATTATGTTTGCTAGTTGAGTTTGCCTGTCACTTGAAATAAGAGAAGGATTTTGTTTAGGCCCGCGACCCATTAATTCTGTTGACATAAAAAAACAGTTAAAATATTTGTTTAGATCGTCACTTTAAACTTTTTTGTTAATTTGTCAAGTGTTTTTCAATTTTTCAAATTTTTAATGGTAGATCTTTATCATTTTGTACCAAAAGCTAGACTAAATTTCGTTTCGATATTTGTTTATAATATCTGTTAAGATTTTTTGGGTCTCGGCTATGTGAGCTTGGCGTTCAACTACTTTCCAACTTTTGTCTTGAGCCAGACTTTTGAGTTTGGATGAAACTTTGTCTGCGAGATCGTGTTGGTTTTCATGAATGTGACCTTTTTCGACAGTCTCTAGTGAGCGCTCCCCTGTTATGAGAATTTCGAGATCTGGTTGGATGAGCTTATCGTTGATCTTTTCGATCCAGTCTTGATCCAAACCTTTGCAAGAGCCCCAGGCCACGGCTGTATAAGTATAATCCTCGGCAATCACCAGATCATAAGTTGCTAATAAATGTTGTAATTTTGCCTGGAACTGGTATCGATTGAGGGCAAACCACATTTGCAGCTCCTCTTCGCTGAGGGTCTGCTGACGCGATCTTAGGACTGTGTGCAAAAAAGTACCAGAAGGATCTATGTCGTAAATAGGATATTTGAGGGTGAATACTTTGAGACCTTGTTTGATGTAATTTTCTTTGAGGAGCTGGACTTGAGTTGTTTTACCGATATTATTGATTCCATAGATAGCAATGAACATAGCCATGGGGTTAATTTGTGATTTTTCTCTGGAGATTTCTGGAGATTTCAGGAAGATTTGTCTCTAGTAAGAGCGAAGATGTAAGCCGAAAATATTTTAAATTATCCTGTGGAGCCAAAGCCACCTCGAGACTGGGAGTCGTGGGAATCAACCTCGACAAATTCGGCCTTGAGTACTGGAACGAATATGCCTTGTGCTATTCGGTCTCCGACTGAAATTTGGACAGATTCTGAAGTAAAATTGTAGACCTGGATCTTGAGCTCGTCTGTGTCTCCGCAATAATCTTGGTCTATGATTCCGATGGAATGAGGTTTGAGTAAACCTTTTTTGCGAGGCGTCGAGCTGCGCGAGACCAGCATCAGCATATAGCCCTCTGGGACCTTGATAACTAAATTGGTTGGAATGAGAGCTATTTCTTGCGGTTGGATGACAATATCTTGACTGGAGGCGATATCAAAACCGACGCTTCCTGTGGTTTGATACTCTGGAAGAGGCAAACTTTTGTCTAAGCGCTTGATTGCAATTTGGGGAATTGGCATTTTATTTATGTTTAGATTCTAAATCTAGAGCATTTTTGAGAGCTAAAGC
>CAYYFV010000149.1:0-1995 GCA_964471455.1 uncultured Candidatus Peribacteria bacterium
ACATTTCCGAGTTGGTAGCGGCTGTTACTAGTCAAAATAGGCCCTTTGCAAACTTCGAAAGAATAGACGAGCTGCTAGGGCAAATCCAAGCTTCACATCGGTCTCTCAAGTCCAAACCAACATATATCGTAATTTTGGGTATTGGTGGTTCTAGCTTAGGAGCCAGGGTATTGGTTGAGACTTTGGGTAACAGAGATTTACTTGAAAGTAACGTGTTCTTTGTAGACTCTGTCGATCCAGACACCATAAGCTTTGTAGATCAAAACATTATTTATGATCAGACTTTGTTTTTTGTTGTTTCGAGCTCTGGCAATACCATAGAAACTCTCTCACAAACATATTTTTTCCTAGACAGAGCCGAAAGTGCCTCCATAGACATCTCTCGCCAATTTCAATTTATAATTGGTAATAAAGAGTCAGAGATTTTCAAATTGGCACTCAAATACTCTTGCCAAATTTTTAACTGGCCAGACAATCTGTGCGGACGCTTTAGCATATTTTCAATAGCCGCGTTACTTCCAGCAAGTTATCTGGGGGTCAATGTAAAGTCAGTTTTGCAGCACGCCTCCAAGCTCAACCTCAAATATACAATAGACAATCAAGAAATAAACTCTGCCCTGCAGACAGCTATTCAATACGCGGATTACTTATCGGCAGGGTATAAAAATTTAGTTTTATTTAACTATTCAGATAGGCTTCGAAGTTTTGGAGATTGGGCGGTGCAATTAATATCTGAATCTTTAGGCAAGTCTGATCAGGCTCCCACGCCAATATTAGCAAGGGGAGTCACTGATCAGCATTCATCTCTGCAGCTTTTCAAGATGGGGCCAAATGATAAGTTTTTCATGTTTATTTACCCACATCAATTCCAGAATCACAACTTACAGATTACGCCATTGTTTCAAAAGCCGGTTGATTATCTCAAAGCAGAGACTTTTGCCAGGCTACATAATTTCGAGATGCAAGGCACGATCCAGTCTTTGGTAGAGAGCCAAAGGCCTGTTATTTCTATTTCAATTGAGCAGTTCGATGAATGGCAGGTTGCTTCTCTGCTTTTATTCTTCATGTATTTCACATGTTTTCTCTCAGAAATTCTCAAATATAATTGTTTTGATCAGCCAGGGGTTGAACTCTCCAAGCAAATTACCAAGCAATTACTTATAAACAATAAAGTTTACAATGCATAGTTCAAAAGTCTTCCAGACCTTCACAAATTCGGTTCGACAAACAGCACTCAAAATGGTGACGCAAGCTCAAAGTGGTCATCCGGGAGGGTCTTTTTCTGCTATTGATTTCTTGTCAGTCTTATATCTAGAAAAAATTACACTAAACAACTCACCTTTGGTTGTCAGCAACGGACATATTTCACCTGGAATTTATGCCATTTTGGCAGAATTGGGAGCTTTTAGTAAGGATGATGTAATTCAAAAATTCAGACAAAAAGAATCTATTTTCGAAGGACATGTAGCTATCGAAGTACCAGGGGTTTGGTTTTCAACTGGACCACTTGGCACAGGAGTTTCTGCAGCTAGCGGCTTAGCCTTGTCATACAAGATGCAAAACGATCCACGCCAGGTATATGCCACGCTTGGAGATGGAGAGGCCCAAGAGGGCCAAGTTTATGAAATGGCTAATTTTGCTAGTAAATACAAATTAGATAATTTCACAGTCTTGCTAGACTACAACCAGGTACAGCTCACGGATTCACTCAAAAATATAATGCCAATCGATATCAAGGCTCATTTCAAGGCTGCCAACTGGCAGGTTATAGAGTGTCAGGGGCACGATCCAAAAGATATACTTCAAGCTCTAAATACTGCAGAAAAATCTAATAAGCCAACCCTAATTATCTGTCACACTATAATGGGCAAAGGCGTTGAGTTTATGGAGTCAGAAGGTATCAAGCACAAGGCCACATGGCATGGCAAAGCTCCATCCACAGATCTAGCTCTCCAAGCCTTAGCCGAAATTCAAAATACAGTTGAAGAACAAAAA
>CAYYFV010000150.1:0-1988 GCA_964471455.1 uncultured Candidatus Peribacteria bacterium
TGATGGAATAGAAATCAACAATGCTAACTTTGAATTTAAGTTAGAAGATATTAATGACATTACTCAAGCAGATTACGAGAAATGGGGTGATTATTTTTGTAAGAAATTTTACCGGATAAGTATACACGATTTGCATACAAAGTTAACAAATCAAACCTTACAGTCTGATACATACCCCATTGTATCCGATCCAGAACTTTGTTTAGATGCAAGGACACAAGCCAAGAGAGACGTGAAATTTGTTGATCCTAAAGGCGAATATAAAACTTTTTTCGATGGAGTTATGGATATGAAAACTAGGGCTTTTGAAGATGCTAGATTTCAAGATAAACTCTTGAAGGTATTGATGAAGGTGACCAATCCGAACTTTGCCAATACTGTAGCACTTGAGGTATTTAATGAGACTATGACCTTAAAGGATTTTCAAAATATTTTGAGGCAGCATTATCCTCATTTGAAAGAGACCAAGGATATCGAGTTGGCTTCGGAAATTGGTGGAATTGATATGAAATCTATGGAGGTTTACAAATTTTCCAGAAGTAAGATTCTCGAAAGTTATCGTTTGTATGATCTGGTCATGCTCACTGATGTCAAAAATAGTTTGCTGTATCAAGATCCAATCACGATGTCTGTTTGGTTCTATGAACTAATTGAAAGATTTTATAAAAATAGTCCGTTTGGGGAACTGTTGTCAGAGACTCGTACTAAGATGGGTCGAAATCCTGATGACCAAGGAGCAAAAAAGCTACTTGAACAAATATTATTAAGATTGCGAAAGGAATTCACAATCATAGCCAAAGCCAAAAAGGCTCCATTATTTATGCAGCCATTAATTGTGTTAAATAGTTACGCAAATAATATGCGGCATTTATCTAGTAGTGGCTTGATGGCTGCTAACTTTGCGGCGTATGGTACAACCAAGGTGGTTTTACGTTCTAGCGAAACCGTCTCCAAAATTACAAGTGGTATGCTGGGTGTCATGATGCTGCCTTCGCTATTTAGTGATAAATTTGCTATGGAGGTAATGGCAGGTGCGGCGTCGGCTTCGGATTACTTTAAATCTTTTCCTGAAAAACTCAAAAAAGCTTTGGTACTCAAAGGTACATCTAAAGAACAGGCATCACAGTTCAAACTTATTCCATTTTTACTTAGAAATATAATTCTTGATGAAGATTTTTCTAATAAAACCTTGAAAGATCTTGAAAGCTACTTGGATGGTGGTGATTCAAAATTTTTACTGGGAGACTCCATGATGCTCAAACATCTTCGAGAGGCTGGGCCGGATGACCCTTATGTCAAAATGCTACACAACTTACTGCGATCCTTATACAAAAGAATGAATGATATTTGTGGTGCAAGTATAGATCAATCTAGAAAAGATAAAATTCTTTTATCTAACTTGGTTCTACACTGGCTAGGATCGGAACCAGCACTCAAAGGCCTCAATGATATAGACCTAGATATTACCAGAACTATTTCCGAAAACCCACAATTCGAACCCAAAGTCCCAGAGAGTCTTGATGTCGAGCAAAAAAAGTATGTGAGTTATTTAAAGAGCAGTAAGTTGATTTCTCAACAGGTCAAGAGTAGTCTCTCGGATCACCAGCTGTATGCTAATTATCATTCAAAGATGGATATTCGGCATCACGCCCTGGTTTCTATAAGCTCGGTGTATGGCCAACTATTTAAAGATAGTCAAAATGTTATCAGCAAAGCTCCTAAGATTAAACTGGATTATTCACTGCTAAGGACTAAAGAAGATGCGCTGGGGAACAGATTTATGGATTTGCAGTTTAGTGGAGATTTCAAAGCTGCTGACTTACAAACAATTATTTCAAATATTCAAGATAATATCGCTCCGTCAGATTATGTGACTCGCTTGGTGTATGTGACACAAATTGGAGAAAGGGATTGGCATTTTGGGGTTATTCTTGAAAAAAATTCGAACACAGCCTCTGATGCATCGGTTGGAACTATTGGTGCAGATC
>CAYYFV010000151.1:0-1959 GCA_964471455.1 uncultured Candidatus Peribacteria bacterium
TGGCAGGAGAAAATTTTGGTAAAGGTTATGGTTATTTCAAAGTAGTTGAAAATCCTGATACATATGTTATAGAGGAATCTACTCCACTTGGTTTGAAAACAGATAAAACAATATACGCGCTTAATGATAAAATAACAATCTCTGGGTTGATAAACAATTTTGCACAATCTGAAGCAGATAAGACTGCATACCAACAAATCCAAATTACATTTAAAGATCCAAAAGGTCATAATCTTAAACATTCAGTTCATACTTCAAGTTCAAGTGATCAATACGAAGACCAATTATTCTTATTTACAAGTGTACCAGATCAAGTGGGATACTTTCAGAATCAATTAACACTTGATGCTGTAACATTCAGTCCTGGAGTTTATACAATAAAGGCAACATATCTCAGTGTACATGATTCTATAACGTTTGAGATATTATCGAATGAAGCAATAAAATTAGCATCAACACCAGACATTGAGTTAGAAGAACCAATTACTGTCAATGTTGATCAAGATCTTTACGAAGTTGGAGATACCGTATTAATTACAGGTAAAGTATTACCAAGAGATCTAATTTCTGCTAGAAGTGAGGTAAGCAAGTATGAAGAAATGGGAAAAGATGATCATTATAGACCAAAAGAGGGAACCCATGTAGATTATACTAATTATGCACTTAATTTTGTCAAGGTGACAATCCCATATCCAGTATTACTAAGTGCTAATTCTCAATCTGAGTTCAGAACTACAACAACTGATGGGTCAATTCCACTTGGAACATGTGGTGCAAGTGCTGGTGTTGAATGTCAGGGAAAAGGTAGCTATGATGGAATAGTAAAATATAGAGAAATCATAAAATTGTTGGAACCATTCCAATCACAAGTATACCCTGATTCTGATGGCAACTATGAGGTAGAATACGATCTTCGCGGTGGCATATTTGAGGCAGGAACATACAGTGTAGTAGCTGAATATTTTGGCGAGAAAATTGATACAACAATAAGAGTTGTTGATAATAGATATGAACTTGGCAGTGAGGCGAAAATTTCTGTTGAAACAGATAAAGATCAATACAAACCAGGTGAAACTGTTGTAATAACAGGACTTATTGAAGGAGTATACTATTTTGATCCAATAGGAATTATTGTGAACCCACCAGATCAATCTGGTGTTAATTGCCTCAAAATGTATTGTGGAGAAGGTAATGTAGTAAAGAAAGTAAAGATTGGTGGTTATTATTCTGATTCACCTAATCTATTTGGAATGAATTACCAATTACCAGAAGATGACTTTGCACTTGGAGAATATACTATAATAGCTGATACAAAATTTGGAGTTGCTGAAGCAACATTCACTGTCACTGAAAACCCAATACTAAAATCTACTGCCAAACCAGTTGAAGAACAAACAGTAAAGAAGACTACAAAGATTATCGATAAGGTAAATAGAATATCAAATACATCAATTCCAATTGCTGTTAAAGAAACTAATGGTGATGATGGTGATTTGATTCCAAGAGTTGTACAAGGCTCACTATTTACTTCAGCAAGAGGAGAAGAATCTAATGTTAATTTGCAAGTGACAACGGGAAATGGTGCATGTATAATAGGACAAAGTTCTGAATGTGTAATTTCTGATTCAACAAGGGTAACTGGAAGTATCTATAAAATATTGAAAATAGGTGAAGTAGATTACAAAGTTAGATACAGTGGTCCTGATGTTCGATTAGAAAAATTCTCAATAATCCCATCTGAGGAAAATGAGGCATTGAAGATATTAGATTGGGATATTACTGTAATTAAAGACGAACAGCCATCTAGATTTTATTATAAAATTTCATACACTCCACTAGAGTAACTAAAATAAAATCCTAATACATTGAATCTTCATGCAAGTTAATGTATTAATGTATAATCAGGATGATCCGAAGAAGTGTACAGCCGCAAAACTAGTGCGATTTAACCTAGCAAAA
>CAYYFV010000152.1:0-1956 GCA_964471455.1 uncultured Candidatus Peribacteria bacterium
TTGAGAATTATCCTGGTATTAAGTCTATTTCTGGTCCCAAGATGGGTATGGAGTTTATGGAGCATGCCAAGGAAACTGGTGCCGAATTTAAATATGAGAAAGTCACAGATGTGAAAAGGGTAACCTTGCCTGATGCTTGTGAATATGCCGGAAAAGATGGTTTTTGTGTAACATCTAGTTCTGGTGATTATTTTTGTGGAGCTTTGGTTTTGGCAACTGGTACTGAGCATAAACATTTGGGGATTCCGGGAGAAGAGGAGTTTAAGAATAAGGGGGTTTCTTATTGTGCATTGTGTGATGCGAATTTTTTTAAAGAAAAAACTGTTGCTGTGATTGGTGGGGGTGATACGGCGGCGATTGATGCTAATATTTTGGCTCAGCAATGTGCTAAGGTGTATGTATTGGTGCGCAAGGATCACATGCGTGCAGAGCCTGTAAATAGGGTTCGAATTGAGAAAGATCCCAAGGTGGAGATTTTATATAATACCGAAGTTCAAGAGATTTGTGGCGATCAAAGCATGAGTTCGGTACTGTTGAAGGATGGAGCTCGGATGGATTTGGATGGTGTGTTTGTGGCAATTGGTTGGAATACAAAGTCAGAGTTAGCCCACAAGCTTGGTGCTGATTTGAATGATCGTAATGAGGTGGTCATCAATCGTGAGGCCGAAACAAACATTCCTGGATTGTATGCGGCTGGTGATGTAACTGATGCTCATTTCAAGCAGGCTATTATTGGTGCGGCAGAAGGTGTGTATGCTTCTGTGCAGGCATTTGATTATTTGCAAAAATTGAAAGATGCTAGGTCTTAGACGAGTTCTTATTAAATTAGCACTCTATCTTGATATTTGCTAAAAAAATTGTCACAATTACTTTGTTTTATATTTAATAAAAAAATTATGAACGCTCAAGCTCAACCAATGCCAGGACAAGCTCCACAAGGAGCTAATCCACAAGGTGTTAATCCACAAGATCAAAATATAAAAGTTGTTTTTACTGATGAACAGTCAAAGGCAGGTGCTTATGCGAATGCTGTTAGTGTTCACATCAATGCAAATGAAGTGGTTTTGGACTTTGGATATTCTATTCCAAATACCAAAGATCCACATGAAATTATGATTACTTCTCGTGTCAATATGAATCATAGATCTGCAGAACAGTTTTTGTCTGTTTTGCAAAATTCTTTGCTTGATTTCCGTAATAAGCTCAAGGAAGCTCAAGCTCAAATGCAAGCTCAACAAAATGGTCAACAGCCCCCACAAGCTGCTTAATTATTAATATAACAATCCATAATGTCTGATTTATTTTCAAATGTAGTTGCCTTATCCAAACGTCGCGGTTTTGTTTTTCCTAGTTGTGAGATTTATGGCGGGTTGGCTAATACATATGATTACGGGCATTATGGTTCTTTGTTGAAAGAAAATATTAAAAATCTTTGGTTTAAGAAGTTTTTTGAATCGCGTCATGATTTGTTTCGGATTGAGAGTTCTATTATTTTAAATCCAAAGGTTTGGGAGGCTTCTGGTCATGTGGCAACTTTTGCGGATGTGATGGTGGAAGACTCTGTGACAAATAAACGTTATCGTGCTGACCACTTGATTGAAGATTTTTATGCGGCCAAAGGTGATGATACTGTGGTAGATGGTATGTCAGCCGAAGAGTTGCAGCAAATTATTGATCGAGAGGGGATTGTGAGTCCAGATGGTAATCCCTTGGTGAATGCACGTAAATTTAATTTGTTGTTTGAAACTGAAATTGGAATTATTGAAGGAGAGGGGAATCAGGCTTTTTTGAGAGGGGAGATTGCTCAAGGGATTTTTCTGAACTATAAAAACATTGTTGATTCTATGAGTCCCAAATTACCATTTGGTATTGGTCAACATGGTAAAGTTTTTCGAAATGAGATTTCGAAGGGGCAATTTACTTTTCGGACTTTGGAATTTGATTTGATGGAATTTG
>CAYYFV010000153.1:0-1945 GCA_964471455.1 uncultured Candidatus Peribacteria bacterium
GGAATTAATTCAGGCTTTGATAAGTCGTAACCTCTTTCTTCTAAGAATGGTTTTAAATTTCGAGTATCTTTTCCTCTGTATTCATTTTTAGTTGATGGATTAAGTAATGAATCGGCTAAACCAATTTTACCACCACGTAACGCAACGACATATTCAGTTTGTTGCAAGTTTGCAACACGAGTTTGCAACTGTTGATCATAAATGGATTGAATATCTGCCTTATCCGTATCGCCTGAAATTCCTACGTCATAACCAAAAGTAGAATAGTATTGTCTAGCTTGTTGAGGTTCTTCTGCATAAGCTAAAGGAAATAACGAAAAGTTAGGATCAATTAGTGTGTCTTGTTTATCTGCAAGATAAGCTCGTTCCTCAGGTGTTATTCCTTTGTGTTCTAACGGTAGTTTGGAATTTGCTTCATACTCTTGAGAAAAAGGATCAACGAATCGAATCCCTTGAAACTGTGTTGCGTAATATTGGGTAGGATATTTCTCACGATTTAAAATATTGATATTGCTTGAGACTTTCGCTCTCATTTCTTCTAATGCTGTCTTATCTTCAATCAACTTTCGATATCTTGGCTGTTGCATTAATCGCTCTTCTGAAACGCCTTGAAATTGTCCTTTAGCGTTAAAATCATCTGAATAGTTTCCATCTTCGTCATATTTTCGCTGTGCTTGTAGTGAGACCTCTCTATCTATTGATTGATCAATTCTTTGTAATCTCTCATCAATTAGTTGAAGTTCCTCTCGACTTCTAGCCAAATTGTATTCATTAAATTTGTCTTGGACGTTTGAAGTGTGTTGAGTTCTCTCATAACCTGAATAAGAGATATTTCCCTCAGGTGTTGATTCTAATGGTGTAGGTGTTCCCCAAGTGTCTCTATCTTCTAGATTGAAAGTGTTCATAATAGAATGGGATTCATAGTTCTGTCGTGCCTGTTCTGCGCCTTGCTGGGCTTGTACTGCCTTAGCTTCTTCTTGTTTTAGTTCTGCATAGGCTTGTTGTACTTCTGGATCATTGGAAACTCTTTGAGATATTTCTTCTTGTGTTGGGGGGACATAATTATAATCAGGGTGTGAATCGTCAATAATTTCGCCAGTAGAATCTCTTTGTGTTGGTTGGTAGAAAGAAGGATTAGCCCACGATGTAGTCCCATAGTTTTGGATCATTGTAGCTTCTGCTCTTGCAATTTCTTTTGCTTTAGCTTCTGCTGTTACTGCCAATTCAATCAATAAAGAATAAAAACAAATTCTTATTTAAACACGTAAAAAGTATATGAAATTAATTATCCTACGCTACGCTACGTAACTTGAATAAATTAAAAAAGAAGAAAACAAAGTCTCTCATGAACGTCACGCCTAGAGTAATTCGGTTAAGTGTTTTATCTAAGTTACGTTACGTTACGTAGGCTATTAGCCTTGTAAATCTGTATGATAGCGTAGGATAATTTAGTTTATTATAGTTACAAAGTTACAAGAAACTAAATTGTATACAAGAATTAGTATATGAAATTAAATAATTATATGAAATTAAATTAGACAACGTTATCCTACGTTTTTAGTTTCTTATAGTATGTAGACAAAAGAAGATAATGCAAGAATTAAAACAACTGCAACAGAAATTATAATTTTAATCATCGTAGATCCTTTTTTGTTTTATTGTTAAGATGTTTCATATTCTTTTTGCTTGTAACTAATTGATGTAAAAATTCAACGCCTAACAGAATTTGATTCAAACAATCTTCGTGAACTTCAATAGCTTTAGGATTATTCATTGAATCCTTTTGATAATAAAAAATACAAGAACTTTCATTGATCTTGATTTCACATAAGTCACAATAACCCTTTCTAGTCATTTCTTTTTTTGTTCCTCTTTGTTTATTGCTTCTGCGAATCCAAAAAGATCTATCACGTCCCCATTCGGATTTTTATCGCTGTTAAATCTA
>CAYYFV010000154.1:0-1941 GCA_964471455.1 uncultured Candidatus Peribacteria bacterium
TTAGCCTTTTGAGTTGAGTTTACGTTCGTGTTCTTTGAGGAATTTTTTACGAAGGCGGATTTTGCTTGGAGTGATTTCGGCGTATTCGTCGTCGGCGATGTATTCGATAGCTTTTTCGAGTGTGATTTCGATTGGTGGAGTCAGTGCAATTGCATCATCTGTTCCAGAGGCACGGACGTTGGTTAGTTTTTTACCTTTGAGTGGGTTGACTGTGAGGTCGGTTCCTTGGTTGTGTTCACCAATAATCATTCCTTCGTAAACATCTGTTTGTGGAGTAATAAAGATTGGTCCACGTGGTTGTAGGTTGTAAAGTGCGAAGGCGAGTGCTGTTCCTGTTTCTTGAGAAATCATTGAGCCTACTTGGCGTTTTTCGATTGTTCCGCAATATGGTTCGTAGTGTGAGAATGAGTGGTAGAAAGTTCCCTCGCCTTTTGTAAGGAGAATGAATATGGATCGAAAGCCTAGTAGTCCACGAGTTGGGGCAATGAATTCTAGTTGGGTAGTGCCATTGTCGGAGAGCATGTTTTGCATAACCCCTTTTCTTTTGGAGATGGCTTCGATGACTGAGCCAGACATTTCGTCTGGGACATTGATTACTACGTTTTCGAATGGTTCTTGTTTTTGGCCGTCGATTTCTTGCATGATTACTTCTGGCTGTGAGATCTGTAGCTCAAATCCTTCACGACGCATGGTTTCTATTAGTACTGCGATGTGCATTTCGCCGCGTCCGTAGACTTTGATGGCGTCTGAGTTGGCTTTGCGTTCGATTTTGAGTCCGACATTTGTTTCGAGTTCGCGTTCGAGTCTTTCTAGGATATGTCTAGATGTGACAAACTTTCCTTCGCGTCCGGCAAGAGGAGAGTCGTTGACCATAAATTCGATGGCCAGTGCTGGTGGGTCGACTTTGATGGCTTCGAGTGGCTGGGCATTTTCATTGTCTGTGATTGTTTCTGATACAAAAATATCATCGATACCGGCGATTGCGACAATGTCACCGGCGGAAGCGATGTCTGTTTCGACTTTTTGCATGCCTGCAAATTTGAAAATTTTGGTGATGCGTTTCTTGCGTTTTTCGCCGTTTGGTTTGATGACTGTGACTTCTTGATTGGGTTTGACCTGTCCAGAATATACACGACCTACCGCAATACGACCCACGTAGTTGTCGAAGGCGAGTGTGGCTGGTTGCATCATAAAGTCTGTTTGTAGGTTTTGGTCGGCTGGTTTGACTTGTTCGAGCACTAAATCGAGTAGAGGAGTGATATCTTTGTGTTCGTCGTTGAGATCGCGAATGGCAACTCCATCACGTGCTACTGCATATAGGTATGGGAAATCGAGTTGTTTTTCGGAGGCACCGAGTTTGTCGAAGAGATCGAAAGTTAAATCAACAACTGTATCTGGGCGAGCCATTGGTTTGTCGATTTTATTTATACACACTAGGACTTTGAGTCCGAGTTCGAGAGATTTTTTGAGTACAAATTTAGTTTGTGGCATTGGTCCTTCGTAGGCATCTACTACAAGCATAACTGCGTCTACTGTACGTAGGACACGTTCTACCTCTGATCCAAAGTCGGCGTGGCCTGGAGTATCTACAATGTTGATTTTGTTGCCTTTGTAGGTGATTGAGGCATTTTTGGCGTAGATTGTGATTCCACGTTCACGTTCTTGGTCGAAGGAGTCCATGGCACGTTCTTCGAGAACTTTGTGTGCTTGATAATCGTCAGAGGCTTTGAGAAGTGCATTTACGAGTGTTGTTTTACCATGGTCTACGTGGGCGACAATGGCCATATTATAAATTTGCATGCGTTTGCTGTTATTTTTGCTCTGATTATAGCGGAATTTAGCAACTTGGCAAGGGTATGTTTGTTTAGTCTAAATTTTGGGGGATTGAATATGTTTAGATTTTTTGTTTGAGGAGTTTGTCTAGAGAGTTTTTGGGGAGTT
>CAYYFV010000155.1:0-1602 GCA_964471455.1 uncultured Candidatus Peribacteria bacterium
TAACAAACGAGCCGAGTTTTTAGCACTTTGACTCGTAACCAGTCGAAAAAACTTCTTAAATGGCTGTTCCACTCTATCTATGACAAGATCTTGTTTAGACTCTTCATCGTTACCAAACAAGGACCAAGATGTATTTGGAGTTTCTAGAGGGGAGTTTAAAAGTTTTAAAAACTGCTTGTTACTATTGTTTTTTGGGCGTCTCTCAATAAGTCTCATCGAATCAATATCTGAGATTTCACTCAGAAAGACGCTAGCATCAAGATGAGTTAGAGAGTTATTTAAGAGTAGGGATTTAATAGAGCCAATAGATTTTCTTTTAGATAAGTTCTCTACTGCAAATGAATTCAGAGATTTTAACCTAGCATCCAATTTTTTATATGTAGTTAAGAATTCATAACTTAAAAAGTTGTTACTGTTGAAATTTTCAACAATCAAATTTAATTGATGGGTATGTGGCTTTAACTTTAAAATATTTACAATATGATGATACGGAAAAGTATAGTTTTCAAATAAATGTCTGAAATATATAACGTCATCTACAGTCATTTTACCTGTCAATTGAATTGCAGATTCGTAATTACCTTGTCTCAGGTTTGACGATTTAACGATAGCTATTAAAAGATTTCTTTTATTCTTAGGAAGTTTTGCAAATGCAGGAATCTTTTGAAGAGATTGCTTGTTCTTATCAAAATATGCACTCAATTTCACTCTAAGCAGAGGTGATAACAAATCAAAATTGAGAAGTAAAAAATCTAATGACCTAAATGAAATTAGAGTAAATCTTTTATTATTTATTCTTAAAACTGGGTGATTGGTATCAATAAAATTTTCCAAGGCATTATATTTAGAAACAATCCATAAGCTATTCTTCTCGTTTAAAATAGGCCTTTTATTTTCAAAAAAGTAATTATTAAGTTCAAATAATACCATCTGCAAAAGATTTTGCATGTTGTCTGTAGTCTCTTTCACCCGCTCCACTTTACGCTGCAACTCAGCCGACTCTATTTGTTTATATACATATTCAAACACCTTCAAGTTTTCGGGTCGTTGTCTTAATGGTTCAATAATATCATCGGAAATTTCAATGATATCTCCACAAAAAAGAGCTATATCCAAATCTGCTATAGCCTCCTGAGACTCCAATTTTAACTTTAAGCTAAAGACCTGTGTTAAGTACTCAGACTGAAGGTCTAAAACATCCTGTTCCGTAAGTAAATTAGACTCCTGAGATTGTCTAATGCTGTCATATCCTTGTTGATAAGCATCGTCAAAGTCATCTTGCCATTTATCATGATCAAAAGTTTGATCAATATGTGGAATATTTAAATCCTCATCCAATAAAATATGGTCCTCTTCAAATGTCACAGTTTGCTTTTTAACATATTATTTGTAATAGTTTGCAACTTCAAATTCGCTAACTCATAAACTGTTGAATTATTCAACAGTCTCATAAGCTGACTAAGCTGTTCAGCAGAGAATTGATCTAGATTATCTTCTATTAAATTCTTCAAATCTAGATTTACATTAGATTTGCTAATAGCTTTCAGGAATTTTTTGTTCAAACTTTTTCTATCCAATTTATCATAGTTAAATCATGTTATT
>CAYYFV010000155.1:1655-1862 GCA_964471455.1 uncultured Candidatus Peribacteria bacterium
AGCATGTTGGCCAGAAAGAGGCAAGCACAAAGTAACTGTATCATCAGAAAAACTCACAAAATACTGCGAATTTCTACACAGCATTGTGCTGTCATCGCACATCAAAGTCCAAACTGAGGAAACCAAACTCACATCTCAGTAGTTCTGCTCTAAGTATTCCATAGTCGCATCTGAATCATACATAGTCACAGCGTTTTGCTGATCCAC
>CAYYFV010000156.1:0-1859 GCA_964471455.1 uncultured Candidatus Peribacteria bacterium
GTTTTGCATTAGTTGGGCCGCAATTGTTGGAAATGTCACGACACTTACTGCAAAGATGATTGGGATCATACCTGCCTGATTGACTTTGATTGGAAGTTCGGACATGGCGCCTTTGGCGGATTTGGATGCATAGGCTACTGGGATTCTTCTGTAGGCATCTGTAAATAAGACAGTAGCTATAATCAATGCGATAGTCATAAGTACGATAGCGATTACTGGAACAAGTTGGGCGATGTCTTTGGATGCAACTAATAAGTTTTGTGCAAGAGCTGTAGGTACTGTGGAAATGATTGAGGTGAAGATCAGAAGTGAGACACCATTTGAGAGACCATTTTCTGAAATTTGTTCACCTAGCCACATTAGTAAGACCGAACCGGCTGAGACTGTCAGCATAATTGGTAGAATTACCATAGGATCACCAATGTTTTTGATGATTGGTAGTTGTGCTTGTGAGTTTAGTAAAAGAATTGTTCCATATGATTGCAGTAATGCGAGAGGCAATGTGATCCATCTAGTGATTGAGTTGAGTTTGCGGCGGCCTTGTTCTCCATCTTTGGAGAGTTCTTCAAATTTGGGAATTACAACTGTCAGTAGTTGGATAATGATTGAGGCATTGATGTAAGGACCAAGTCCCATAAGGACAATTGAGAAGTTTTCGGCGCTACCACCTGTGAGTAGACTGAAGATACTTAGAAATTGATTTTGATCAAAAACTGCTTTTAGGCTTGCTAGATCAACCCCAGGGATCGAAATTTGAGCCATTAGTCTGTAGATGAATATAATTCCTAATGTATACAAAATCTTTCTTCGAAGATCAGTGTTTTCGAAGATGAGTTTAAGTTTTTTCATGATAATGCTATTATTTGGCTACTAGTATATTAACACTTCCACCAGCTGATTCAACAGCTTTGACTGCTGATTTTGAAGCTTTGTCAACAGTGATTGTTAATTTTTTAGTGAGCTGACCTTTACCTAGTAATTTTGTAGGTTTTTTGATATTGATTAGACTTTTTTGACTGAGTGTATTTTGGTCAACTGTGTCTCCAGCCTCGAATTTATCTTCGAGAGTAGATAAGTTGATAATATTAAATACAGTTGGTCTAAAAGCGTTAAAACCTTTTAGTTTACCAAGTTTTTTGAATAGAGGAGTTTGTCCACCCTCGAAGCCACGTCGAACGCCGCCACCACTTCTAGAATTTTGACCATTCATACCACGTCCAGCGTATGTACCGTTGGATGCGTTACCACGACCAACTCTCTTTCTGCTTTGTTTTTGCGAGGAGCCTGGTTTTAAATTATGTAATTTACTCATTTTACTCGATATTAATTGTCTGATTTAGTTTCTTTTTTTGCCGGAGCACTTTTAGGAGCTGCTTTTTTAGCTGGAGCGTTTTTAGCAGAATCTTTTTGAGAGGCTGCTTTTTTGACTGGAGCCTTTTTTGCCGGAGCGTTTTTAGCTGCTGGTTTTTTGGCGTGTCTTTTTGCTTCTGATTTTTCGTTTGTTGTTTGTGCTTCTTCTGCGCTTACTGTTTGAAGTCTTCTAGCTTGAGCAGGAGTGACTCTCAACATACTTAGAGCTTCGATTGTAGCTTTGGTGGTGTTGATTTTGTTGTTTGAACCAAGGGATTTGGTTAAAACGTTTTTGACGCCTGCTAGTTCTAGTACAGTTCTAACTGCACCACCTGCGATAAGACCAGTACCTTCAGAAGCTGGTTTGATTAGTACTTTGGCTGATTTAAATTTAGACTGAACATCGTGTGAGACTGTGTTTTGGTCCAATTTAATTGTAATCATGTTTTTTTTGGCTTGGGCGACAGCTTTTTGGATTGCTCCTTGTACTTCTTTTGATTTACCCATTC
>CAYYFV010000157.1:0-1849 GCA_964471455.1 uncultured Candidatus Peribacteria bacterium
GCATGTATTAGACACACCGCCAGCGTTAATCCTGAGCCAGGATCAAACTCTCCATAAAAATGAAAATTTTGAAAATTTTTGATTTGTACAACCTGGCAAGATTTCTCTGCTGAATCCAAACTGTTAAAGGTCAAACTGTCTTCGCTGAATGTGTATTCAATATACTTTAGAATTTTTTAAAGTCAACACTTTTTTGGGTTTTTTTTCGCTTCTGAATGTTTTTGGCTTCTAAAAAGAAACTATGCCCGAAAAATACTTTGCACAAGCGTATGGTATGCAATTTTTTTTACTTTTGTAAACACTCTAAAACAAATATTTGAAGCATGTTTAGAGTTATTTGCTATAATCAATTTGAATTTAATCATATACTTATGCTTCCATGGCATCAACTAGCTGGAGTTTCTGGTGACGGCACCACGTCTGGTCACGGCACCACGTCTGGTGACTCTAACCAAACTCAAGATAATAGGGCGACTATCTTAACACCGACTGTTATAGAAAAAAGTCACGATGGTGAAAGAGCCTACGATATATATTCACGACTCTTAAGTGATAGAATTGTAATTCTTGGATCCCAGGTCAACCCTCAGGTAGCCAACTCAATATGTGCGCAACTACTTTTCTTGGAAAAACAAGATCCGAAAAAAGATATCACACTATATATACAGTCCCCTGGTGGGCACGTGACTGCTGGACTGGCTATATATGATACGATGCAGCTGATTAAGCCTGATGTGGCTACTGTATGTATGGGGCTAGCAGCATCTATGGGCGCTGTACTATTATGTGGCGGAGCTAAAGGGAAAAGATTTTGCTTGCCGCATGCCGAGGTCATGATTCACCAACCTCTTGGTGGTACCGAAGGGCAAGCGTCCGATATCGAAATTCATGCTAAGCACATTATAAATACCAAAAAAGTTTTGAATGGGATCATTGCCAAGCATACTGGCCAAAAATTAAGCACTGTCGAAAAAGATACCGACCGTGATAATTTCTTCTCTGCTGAGGCAGCACTTGAATATGGTCTGGTTGACTCTGTGATTAGCCAGCGTTAAATATCTGAACCTTGGATATATATATAAAGAAGGTTTTTCAAAAATAAAATTTACAAGTTTAATAAAAAGGGATTATATTAGTAATGTATTAATCCCTTTTATTGTATGTATTTTCGGAAGTTTATTGTTGGTTTTATATCTCTCATGTTAGTGGGGTGTGGTTTTGGAGAGGTGTCAAACGAGGTTCGTATCAATACTCTGCCAGCCCAGCTGTACTCTTACTATAAAAATCCTAGCCTGCAAATACAATACCCAAAAGGATTCCAGGTGAAGACTCGTAACCAGGTATCAGAAATGTTTTCGAATGCAGTAGAACTACTTTTTGAATCTGAGAAACAAGGCCCGATTATGAAAAGTGTCATTGTAGTAGAAGTCTTTTCCATTCCCGTAAGTTCTAGCTTTGATGAGACCGTTGCTGCATTTTATAATAATAACCACGGTAGACTTGTGAACTTTGTCGAACTACCCTCTGAAATTTATAACACTGTGGTGGGCGGAGAATACTTTCAAGCTGAGCTCAAACACTTTAGGGGGCGACGAAACTTGAGTGGCAATGATGTGGAGTTCTTTCAAACATATCTCATCAAAGGCAATAAACTATATATGGCGACAGCGGCATTTGACCCGCTAGATCCCTTTATGGAATCTGAGGGTTTGAGAGAAAGCCTAAAAACAGCAACTATTTTCTAAAAAGATCTTGATTAGAATTGAGAGTCTGATAATATAATTTTACTTGCGGGCCTGGATGGCGGAATTGGTAGACGCGCAAGACTTAAAATCTTGTTCCTTCGGGA
>CAYYFV010000158.1:0-1828 GCA_964471455.1 uncultured Candidatus Peribacteria bacterium
TTCAATCAACCTCAAAGCGCGTTCGCATGATTTTTTCTGTTATGGCAAGCCCAAATCGAATAGATATTTTAAGAATTCTCAATTCTAAAGGTCCTTTAACTTACTCTGAACTAAAATCTTTGGCTGGATTCAAGTCAAAGAAAGAAAGTGGAAAATTTGCATATCATTTACGAAAATTACTACGTCAGTCACTTGTTGCATTAAATAAATCTGAACGACGATACACAATTACGAATTTAGGTAAACTAGTTTTGAGTCTTGCAAGACAGATTGAAGAGAGATCAATTATTGAAAGCGGGAAAATGTACGTAAGAACATCACATGACTCAATTGAAGAATTCAATTCACATAAAATCATTCAATCACTTGTACGTGAAGGAAGCTTACCCCTAGAATTATCACAAAAAATAACAGAAGAGGTAGAAAATAGAATATACAAATATCAGACTTCCTATCTTACTGGGGCACTGATTCGTGAGATGGTAAACTCTGTCTTACTTGAACATGGGCATGAAGAATATAGGAATAAGCTTGCTCGTTTAGGCTTACCGGTGTTTGAAATACAGGAAATGTTGACTAATACAGAGCATGTTGATAATGGTGTTGAAGGAATATTGTTCGAAGCAGGAAGAACTGTATTCACTGAGAGACTTCTCACAAATATACTACCTAAAGATGTAGCTGATAGTCATTTATCTGGAGATTTGCATGTATCAAATCCAGGTTTATGGTCTCTTTTACCAGATACTTTGTTTGTTAACATTAAGGAGTTGATTGATGAAGGTATTGAACTACAAGGAAAAGGATTAAACATTACAAAAGTACCATCTGTTAAAACTCTTGATGATCTTATAACAAGTTTATCAATGATAATATTATTAATTTCAAAAGAAGCAACACAAGAAATTGTATTGGATGGTCTTGTGCAAGTTTTATCAAAATTCTCAAAGAATATTTCAGAACTAGAAACTAAACTACTTCAGGTTTTTTCTACATCATCCACTTCTCTTAATTATACAAAGCATCCTACAACTTTATCATTTAAATTACAATTAGGATCAGATCTAAAATTAGTTAAAGCAATCTTATCAACATATAAAACATATGTAAAGAATACACCAATACCAAAGATCAACATTATAATCAATTATGGGTCTGGAAAAATAACAGAGATCTCTGAGATATTATCACAAATTATCTCACTTGGTGGTAATGTCTTATTATCAAAAAGCACTATGTCTACACATGGTGTACGTGTTGAAGAAGCTAATACAACAACAATTAATCTTGGTTCAGTATCGATAAACTTACCAAGACTTGCTTTAGAATCAAATAAAGATGAAACATACTTTAGAGCAAGACTTGCATTATTAATGAAGCCTGCAATAGCTGCAATGTCATTACGTAAAAAAGATATTGCTGATCTAACAAGACGTGGAGTAAATCCTATACTTGCTAAAAATACACAATATATGCAACGTAGTTCAATTTCACTAACTGTAAATTTGGTTGGTCTTCATGAAGCTGTATTTAACATACTAGGACACAAAAATGATAAAGATGGTAAAGAAATTTTACAGAAAGTAATTGATACTGCAGTTGATGTTGCAGGAAAGAAAGGTAAGGAAATGGGTGTACCTACTACAGTATCTATGATCCATAGTGATGGAACAGAAAGATTCACAGTTCTTGACGGAGAAAAATATGGAAAAAATGCTGTTATAGATTCGTTATCTGGTGCTTTCTATTCGGAAGGTTTTGTCATTGATTCGCCAGAAATTGATACACTTACACCAAAAAATGAGAAAATAGTTGAATGTACAAAAAC
>CAYYFV010000159.1:0-1815 GCA_964471455.1 uncultured Candidatus Peribacteria bacterium
CCAGCTAATGAGCTGGTGTTTGCTTTTTTCAAATGGGGTGTCTGATGGGACTTGAACCCACGGCCCTCGGAACCACAACCCGATGCTCTAACCACCTGAGCTACAGACACCATAAATTTGTACATGAATTCTACCCAAGAAGCCTCAAAAAATCAAGTTTATAATATACAAAAAAAAGCCCCCTAAATGGTACACTACTTGAGCATACAGCAAAATCTTGAGGGCTAAAAGTGAGCTTTGAGGAAATCTAAAGCCGAAGCCTTAAAAACCTACAAAAAGATTATATAACTAGCCCACAAACTTTACAAGCACTCCAACTTGCCAAACACACAATCATGATCGCTCGCTAAAAACCTTCTACAAAAGATCACACAAGTCACTTAACGCACATGCGAGCAAACTCAAAGACAAATCAAAAGCGGGCCTCCCGGCCCGCCCCCTAAATTAATAGCTTCCTATCTTATTATTTACTTCTGCTTTTGTTTGCAACTCCTTTGGCAGCTTACTCTTAGTGTCCTTATCTTTCGCTATATGCTCATAGGTCACCTTTAATCTTCCAGGATGTTTTAGTAGATCAACCTTTGCTTTAATAGTTTGCATCAATTTTTTATCATACTTATCAGCAAACACCAAAATATAATTCTCATCTCTTGCACGTGTATACCAATCTTCTTGACGGTCATGGCCATACAGAAATTTGACTTTAACTGGCTTCTCAGTTTTTAAATTTAGTGGTAAAAATGCCCGCTGACCATCAGCGATAAAGTAATAATGATCCCCTGTATTATCGTAATCGATAAGGTTTTTTACATTATCATCACTATCATGATGGAGCGGCAAACCCCAAGATCTAAGAAGCTCGATCCTACCTTTGAATTCGGCGTTAGGGTCACCATCTTCTGACCACCAGAAAATGACGTTCTTTCCTACTTTTTCTGGCGTACCGTTCTTTATTTTTGTTCCATCTTCATGGTATCTAAGTCCACGCAAAAACTGTCTATTTAGTGTCCCACCCTTTATGTGACGATATCTAGCCTTTCCAAACTCTGTTATCTCATCTATAGGCGTAGCTTTTATTTTAGCCATTTTGTCTCTAAGTGTTTTTGCAGACCTACCAGAGGTTAACTCCTCGAGCCGATGCTCAAAATAAATTCGAATAGACTGATCTAATGTTTGTCGGCCATCTTCCTCAGCGAAATAAAGTATTGCTTTATCAATTGAGTTAAATATTTGTCTACTTAAGGCCTTTGTATCAGGCTTAGTATAATTTGCATATGCAAAGCCTAATAAAAGTCTGAGATGCTGTGTTTGAGATTTAACTAATCTGATTTGTTCAGGCTTGAGCTTCTTATCCTTCGCAAATTTTTCTAACACTCTATCCAGCTCGACAATTTTGAAATATGCACGCTCTTCTTGATCTTTTGCTGCAGAAGTACTGCTCCCCACAGATAGCTGTAGCAATTTCCAATACAGTGCAAAACCACTCAAATTCCCATTTGTAAGTTCTGCCAATCTTGCTTCTTTATCACCAACACTAGACTTATCACTTTTTATAAACTTCACCATCGCAGCCATGATAAAGTCGTGCCAAGTCTCATTGGCCATGGCTTTACTAGTATCCTTATATGATTGATAAAAAGCTTTCAAATGTTCTGCATACTTCTCGGCTCCTTTGGCAGCACTTTGAACTGATCTATATAGTTGATCTTCTGTACTATCAAACGGTGTAAACGTCGCAGCCTTAATATTTGTCAACTTATTTAATATTCTAACTTCGGGAGTGTAGGATTTAAGCTTTTCTGAGTGAATGAAGGC
>CAYYFV010000160.1:0-1773 GCA_964471455.1 uncultured Candidatus Peribacteria bacterium
TTGAGAGGAGCTGATTTGAGAGGAGCTGATTTGAGAGGAGCTGATTTGAGAGGAGTGAAATTGATGCAATCTAAGTTATGGGGAGCTGACTTCCGTGGTGCTAACTTGCCAGATGGTTGTATGATTTCAGAAAATGAAGATTTTTATGGTCCTGGTGGTGGTTTGATGGCGAGGGTAAAAAATAGATAGAAATTTTGAAATGACTAAGTTTGTTAGAGCTTAAGGATTAGTAGCTGCAATGAGTTTAATTAAAAAGCCACTCCCTCTGGGGGAGTGGTTTTTACTTATTTTGTAGGGTTTTTTTTGCGGTATTGTGTGTTTAAATATTGAAGCAGGTCTGTGTCGACTGGGTATGATTGGTTTCGAAAATCGCAGGTGAGAGTTGGTTGGATTTCTGTGCCATCTGAGATGTTGAAGACTATTGGTTCAACCAGTTTTAGGCCACCACCAAGTTCTGATAGGCATTCGATACCTGTTCGATTGTTAACTATTAGGACTCTTTGTAGAAGTAACTCTGGTACGGCTCCGTGGGTGCCTAGAATGGCATCTATACTGAGTTCGGCGTCGAATGTATTGATTTTTTCTAGGGCAACGTAGAAGGCATATGCTATTCTTTCAGCTGTTTCTAGTGGTGAAAATGTTTCTGGGTCTGGTCTTGTATCACCAAAATTTGAATACCAAATTGCGGCGTCTTGTTTTGGATCTTTGGCAATTTCTTTATACTCGAGTGTTTTTTGTTTTGAAAATGGTGGTATGCGAAGTTCTGTGAGCTCTTGAGATCCGAGATTTTTTATATGAGGAGCATGTTTAAGAATTTGTTCTGTAGTTTGCATGGCTCTAGCGATTGCACTGTGGAAGCCAAAAATTAAGTCTTTTGCTTCGAGTTCTTGGCCGAATTTGATGGCTTTGGTTACTCCGTCTGGGTGCTTAGAGTCGAGGTTGCCACCTGGTCCTTTGAGTCCGTGTCTTAGAATCTGTACTGTTTTTTTCATATTTAAATGAGTTAGACATTGTGTTTATTTAATACATGTTTTGGGGTTTTTTGTCAAGTTGTTTACAATTTTTGTGTTGCAATTTAGATCGACAAGATCATAATCAGAGAATGTTTTTGTGGCAGTTTTTGTGCCTATAATACATGGTTTGTTAAGTTCTCGTGAGACAATTGCTGCATGGCATAAAATACCACCTTCATCTGTAATGATACCTGCAGCTTTGTGGAGAATTGGCAGCATGTCGGGGTGTGTCATTTGGGTTATTATAATGTCACCTGTTTGGACTTTTGAGTAGTCAGATTTTTTTAGAATTATTTTTGCTGGTCCTTGGACGTGTCCAGTGTGTGCTATTTGACCTGTTACAAAAAGAGAAGTTGATGTGGTGTCTTCTAACTTGAGTTTTTTTAAGATTGCTTGAGCTTCTGTTCCTTTATGAATAGATGATTTGTAATTTTCAAGTTTCATAATTGTTACGGAGTCTTTATTATGATTGGTAGGGAGTTTGTGTGTATTGAGTAGTGTGTTAAATTCTTGAAGTGTTAGGTGTTTTATTGGAAAGTTGTATGCTTTGATTTTATGTTCTAAATAAGGTTCTATGTTTTTCCAGTTTGAGCTGCTTACTTTTTCTGCGTCATCGTAAATTTTTTGTAAAATATTGATTTGGTTTTGGTTGTTGTTGTGTTGTTTTATAAATCCAGCTAGATAATATGAATATAATATTATAGCTCTGGATTGTTTGTAAGATTCGCAGAAGGCGTGCCAATTGTTATTGGTAAATTCA
>CAYYFV010000161.1:0-1745 GCA_964471455.1 uncultured Candidatus Peribacteria bacterium
GGAGCCAGAAAATGAAGTTGCGGTGCATCCATTTTTTACCAATCCAGATAAAGGTTTATTGGATGTTTGTAATGAGGTAGTATTAATTGATGACGAACAGTTGAAAGATTGGACTGATAGTGCTTATTTGTATATTAAAAATGATAGTGATTGGCATTACTATGTTCCTACTTTGGATTTTATAGATGCGTCTGAAACTGTTATTTTCTCTTTGAATCCTTTTGTTGGTAGTATTGGAGATGATCCCATCAAATTTGATTTGGATGATTTACGTGCTTTTGATGGGCTTGAGGGAATTGTCGGTTTGAGATTTGGAAGGTTCTTGACTACAGGTGAGTATTTGAATAATGATGGGCCTAACAATCCCAATTTTCAATCAGATTTAGTTTTTAATCCTCGGGAGAGTTTTGTGAATAAAGATGCTGTTATCGGTTTTTCTTCTCAGATTTGGATGGAATTCACAGATAATGAAAATGCTGTTAGTAGGAAAAATTTAAATTTGGAATCTAAAAAACTGTGGGGCTTTAATGACACTTGTGTGAGTTATAACGATCAACGGAGTGAATTTAGGGTGACGCCTATAGAGTCTCGAGTGGTGCGTTCTAATTTATCTCCTTTTGAGGCTGAGAATTCGAATTATTTAGATATGTTCATTATCGAAATTCAAAATCGATATAATGATTCTACTCAATTTTTAGATTTTGATTTTGTCCGTGGGGAATTAATTCCACGGGATGATGATGATGATGATGTTCCTTCTTGGAATGTTATTGGTCGAAAATCTATTTTTTCCCCTTTCAAATTTATAGTACGAAGAGTTGATGACTATAATCTGCGGGCTTCGGAATTGTATCCAAATGCTTTGTCTTCTGATTCAACTACTTCTATTAGGGTGCCAAATGTGACTGGTAAATATGTGGTGTCTTTGGTTGGAGAGCAGTCTTTGTTGAGTATGAAGCAACCGCAATCTGGTTTTTCTATGAGTGCTCGTAATCTCAAAGGGGATTATTATGGATTGGCTTATCAAGGTCAAGATATTCCGGATAGCAAAATTTGCTCGCAGGGTGGTCAGCCCAAATTGTGTTACAAAGGTGTGAGTGCTTTTTATGATAATTTTGATGTGACCGTATATAAGAGACCTTTCAATAATGTTTCTTTGAATGCTTTTGTTTCTGGGGATAGTCGTAACCAGTTGATTAATTTTGGTTTGAATCACGAGGATCTGACGGTTTTAATGGGGGCTAAAAAGTCTTTGGATATTGATGGTGGTACTGTTAAATTTGCTGATTTTGATATATATCCATTGGTGTTTACTTCTCGAAAAATTCGGCCTTTGTACGCTAAGCAATTTGAGCCTTGTCCAAAAGATGATTGTGTAGGTGGTGATTTTATCTTTTCTTCATTTGGAACCGATTTTTATTGGTTTGAATAACTTGTCGTGACAATCGTTTTAATGTATTTTTATAGTGTCTAGTCTCACATAAAAATAACCTTTTTAGGTAGACTTTTGCTCCTTAACAGAAGTTGGCTTAAAACTAAAATAATAGTTTAACTTCAACTTTAATTTCAATATATAAAGTTGAAGTTAATTATTATTTTTTGCTTAATGATTGAGCTAATTCCTATTACTTAGCTGTTAGTAGATAACTTGAGTAATATGAGTTAGCACAGAATAAGCTTTTTATAAAACTTTTAAAACTTCCGCTCGAGTGACTCTGAAAGAGTCAGCTCGGGCTCGGAAGTTT
>CAYYFV010000162.1:0-1682 GCA_964471455.1 uncultured Candidatus Peribacteria bacterium
GATTCTGATTGATATTATCCAGAATGGTTATAATGGATCGGCAACTCTTTTGGAGGCGGGACTGAGCTTCTTTGTAATGCTTGTGGGAGGGGTCTTGTTTGGGATCTTGTTTGGTGGCATCTTCTCCAAAGTGATTGAGACTATTAAGAATAATGAAAAGGTCGAACTGACTCTCACCATGCTTGTGGCCCACCTGGCCTTTATTTTTACAGAACTGATCTCTGAATATTTGTTTATTGGGGACTTTGATATAAAGATTTCCTCTATTGTTGCCACTGTGACCGCCTCTATGGTGATTGGTAACTATGGCCGATATAAAATCTCACCTAAAATCGAAGCATATATGCATAAGTTTTGGGAGTATTTTGCATTTGTGGCTAACTCGCTGGTCTTTTTGATGATGGGGATTCTGTTTGCTAATCTGTTTGGGAATTTTGGGGACTTTACGACACCTCTATTGCTGGGGATTGGAATTGTGACTCTGGCGCGAGTGGTCTCTATATATCCTGTCTTGGGCACCTTGAACTTCCTCTCCAAAAACAAGAATGAGAAAATTAGTAGAAAATGGCAGCACCTTTTGGCCTTTGGTGATCTGAAAGGGGCCCTGGCTGTGATTATGATCTTGCTGATTCCGGCTGACCTGACGATTGCTGGATATTCAGAAATTTACACAGTCAAAGAATTCCTGACCATTATGACTATTGGATATATTTTCTTTACTCTGTTTGTCAAAGCGACAAGTCTGGGGGTCTTAATGGAAAAAATGCAGATCAACAAGTTGACCCCTCTAGAACAGATTGAATATCAAGAATCAAAGGCCTTGATTTATTCCAAGGTTCTGTCTGAAATTAAAGAATCTTACAAAGCTGGGTATGTTCCGAGAAGTATCTACTCCGAACTTAAGCTCAAGTATCAAAAGCTTTACAAGTCTGCATATACAAATTGTGGCAAATTGGTAGAGAGATCGAGCACAAACTTCGAAAAGCTACTACGTGTGTACGCTATTGGAATTGAAAAACATGCTCTCAAAAACCTTTTGGTTTTGGATGAAATTTCTGAGAAGGTTTTTAAAATATTACTTCACAAACTAGATGCACAGCTCCGAATGCTTGAAGCTGGACACACAGAAGTCCATAAAACGATGTCTTTTTGGCCAAAAAGCTTGGGACAAAAAGTTTGGTTTTATTTTGTTTACGGACGCGACATTAGAAAGTCTCCAGAAAGTATGTATATGTACTATCGGGCCTTGAGAATTGTCTCAAAAAAAGTATTGGATGAGCTGACTAGCATAAGTCAACAAAGTCATATCAGGGACTTTGACCGCAAGCACACTTTTGAATATTTGATTTCGATTTATGAGGACTTCTTCAAGCAATCTTCGAGCAAAATGAACAAGGTTTTTAAAAACAATGATAAGCTCACAAATAGATTGGAGGTAGCGTTTGCTCATAAAGAAATTTGGGATCTGGAAGATAAATTGATTAAAAAATTGCTAGATCGAGAAATGATTACCCCAAAACTATTCTTGATGCTGGAGGATGAGATCAAGAAAGAAACTAGCTAAGAATCACTTTTTATGGTAGAATAGGGAGATTATAAATACTTTAGAATGAATTTGATTTCTTTATTAGTTAGTGTGGGCTTAGGTGGACTAATTGGACTCGAACGTGAGCAGGTGCAAA
>CAYYFV010000163.1:0-1682 GCA_964471455.1 uncultured Candidatus Peribacteria bacterium
TTTCTCTTTGGCACTAACCAGACCACTCCAAATTATATACTTATCGTTTAAAAAAGTGAATAAATACAGATGAACAAGGTTTTTGAAAACTTGGCCCTCATCATCTTAGATGGCTATGGAATTGGTAAAGACTACAAATACAATGCCGTCACCAGATCTGATTCACCCTTTCTCAAAGAAATTTTTGCAACCAACAAAATTAGTACACTTGAGGCCTCTGGCACAGCTGTCGGATTGCCTGCTGGTACAATGGGTGGATCCGAAGTGGGACATTATACCATTGGCGCTGGACGCATAGTCAATCAAGCACTCCATAGAATCAACGACGAAATCACAAGCGGCTTATTTAATAAAAACCCAGACCTAGTAAACTCTCTACAAAACAACCAAGGCAATATTCATATAGTAGGAATGATTTCTGATGCAGGCGTGCACAGTGATATCAATCATGTAGAAGCGATTCTAAAGACGGTGAGTGTACACTCAGCCAGCGCACAAATATATCTACATGCCATCACTGACGGACGCGATGTAGGGCCAAAAACTGCTACTAAATACATTCAAAAACTAACAACACTAACAAAGCAATTTTCAAACTTTCACATCAGCACCTGTATCGGAAGATACTATGCCATGGATCGAGATAAAAATCTTGAGCGCAGCCAAAAGGCCTTTGACCTTATATACAATTCAGAAACTGGAACATCAAACGATATAACATCTCAGATAGAACAACAGTACGCAGACAATTTAGAAAGTGACTACTACTTAGAGCCGATAATTACGGAAAACTATATCAAACCTAGCAAGCAAGATTTGTTTATATTCTTCAACTTCAGAACAGATAGAGCAGCACAACTAAGCAATATGATTGCAGCACACAACCCCCTGCTCACCTTTGGTGATTACTGTGAAAAAGCCACTAATTTATTTAAAAATCCAACCATCAAAAACCACCTTGGAGAATTCTTATCCAAACACAATTTATCTCAACTCAGAGTCGCCGAAACTGAAAAATACGCACATGTAACATTCTTTTTCAATTCTCAGGTCAAACAACCCTACCCAAAAGAACAAAGAATTATGGTCCAATCCAAGAAAATTGCCAACTACAAAGACAATCCAGCAATGAGTGCAAGCCAACTAACTCAAAAAACCATCGATTTTATTTCCAACAACAATATTAATTTCCTTCTGCTAAATTATGCCAACCCAGATCTCGTTGGACACTCGGGTAGTTTTCAGGCCACCAAACAGGCAATAGAACATCTGGACTCCGAACTACACAAGTTAAGTACTTTTCTTTTACGAGAAGGATACTCCCTCATAATCACCTCTGACCATGGTAATTGCGAAGAAATGATGTCAGAAAGTGGAGAGCCCATGCCATCACATACCACCAACCCTGTTCCTTGTACAATTTTATCGACAAACACATATAAACTCAAACAATCTGGAGGGCTCCAGGACATTGCCCCAACTATCATCGAACTACTAGGCTTAAAAAAACCCCAAGAAATGACAGGTCACTCTCTTATTAATAATTAAAAACAATCAAAATGGACATCAAATTCAAAGAAAAACCATGGGGACGGGAAGTCTGGTTCGCACAAAACGACCACTACGCCGGCAAAATTCTCGAAGTCAAAAAAGGCCATAGGCTCAGCCTCCAATATCATGAA
>CAYYFV010000164.1:0-532 GCA_964471455.1 uncultured Candidatus Peribacteria bacterium
TTTATTGCGAGCTTGAGCATAACCTTTTAGAACCTCTTCAAAACTGAACTCTGGTGCCTCTTGCACAAACTTTATAGCAACGAAATCTTGCAAACTAGATTTTAAATCTTTGAGTTCTAAGGCACTACTCCTTCTGTGATCATAATCAGCTGTAGCAATCAAACCAACATGTGTAAAAAAAGAGATACCAAACGATCCTGCCAAGCCCAAAATTTGCAAAGTAAAAGCTCCAGGTGCTGCTGTTCCAAAACTCTCTACAGTCAAAAAAATAGGCGCAACCTCTCCGCTCCCTACGACTACTGGCGCAGCGTAAGGTATGATTGGCAAAAGAGCTGGTGCCAATATCAGAGACCTCTGCATTCCTTGAGCAAAGAAAGATAAATTTTCTGATGTAAAACTAAACAAGCCTTCATCGTAAACAAAATCATCATTGGCCTTATCATACAACTCTAGCAGTTGTGTTCCATTCTTAATGGTCTTAATATGCTCCCTATTTTCTACAAGGTAATTTCGCACAGCATTAGAGATATAT
>CAYYFV010000164.1:604-1636 GCA_964471455.1 uncultured Candidatus Peribacteria bacterium
AGGTTTATTAACATTTAAACCCTTTGTTTCATAAAATTTCTGTAATAGTGATGTTTGAAAAGTTTCAAAATTAGTCTTTATTGCTTGATCTTTTTCCATGATAGATTCAAAAACCTTTCCATACTCACGCTCTAAAAATCCTTCAATATAATTTCGTGCTAACTGATGTCTATCCTGAGATTGCAAAGACTCATACAAATCTTCATCAAAACTATCAATAACATCAACTCGATTCATATTCTGCTCAAAATACATATAAAACAAGGACTGCTGACCAACAAAAAATCTCCTAGATTGGCGCAAATCCGTTACTGTATCACCTACCTCAAATTCATGCATATTAAAATAACCTCGAACAGCTAATTCATCTATTCGACCTGATTTATAAATTTCTTTCATACAAAAATATGCCTCCTTCAAAGAATGTACATTATCATTGCGAGAAACAATTAAGTTTAACAATCCTAATACCTTTTGATTAGAGTCTTTATCCACTTCTGAAGTCAATCGATTAGACTCGTGCATATAATCTTTAGAATCTACATTGATTAACTCAAATAAACGCATATTATCAATAGACCTTAAGCTGTCTGATAAAGTAGAAAAATCAAGATCTGGATAGGTTCTATGCATCAAAAACAGTAAACTATCAGCAGACTCTAACTCTCCTGATTGTACTTTGTGAAGCAACATTAGTTCTAAATTGTCTTGCAAGGAAATAGGCATCAAGAACTCTCTCTGAAATTCAACCTGAACATTCAAAAAAGAAACAAGAAACTGATCTAATATCCCCTTAACCTTAGGCCTAGATTCAGCATTTGACATTCTCATCAACTCTGTAGCTGTCAGATTTGACAGATCAATAGCAATGCCATTCGATCTTAAATAGTTAACTAACCTAGCTCTATCACCCTTATTCAATACAAAAGAATTGTAAAGACCTAGTAAACTTTTTAAATTATTTAAAATTTCTTGCGAATGTTTACAACCACCTGGCAGTCCAATAAAAGCTTTTTGAAAGGACTCATAATT
>CAYYFV010000165.1:0-1589 GCA_964471455.1 uncultured Candidatus Peribacteria bacterium
GTGGTTGCTGATACAGATTGTGATGGTCTTAATGATGGTGAAGAAGATGCAAACAAAGATGGTATTGTAAATATTGGTGCTGATGGTGTCGCTTCGGAAACTGATCCAAGAAACCCAGATTCGGATGCTGATGGTATTAATGATGGTCTTGAAGGTTCTATCCAAGCTGATGGTACTGTGGTTGCTACCTCGACTGATCCAAGAGTATCTGATACAGATGGTGACGGTGAAAATGATGGTACTGATAACTGTCAATTGACTCCAAATGCTGATCAATTAGATGCGGATCAAGATGGTATTGGTGATGAGTGTGATACTGATACAGATGGTGATGGTAAGATTGATTCTCAGGATAACTGTCCAAAGGTAGCAAATGCTGATCAGGCTAATGATGATGATGATGCAAATGGTAATGAGTGTGATGATGACGATGACAATGATGGTCTGACCGATGCGCAAGAAGGGGTTATTGGAACAGATCCAGGATTAGCTGATACAGATGCAGATGGTATTTCTGATTTGGAAGAAGTTGGTCCAAATCCTGATAATCCAATTGATACAGATGGTGATGGTATAATTGATGCTCGTGATACTGACTCAGATGGTGATAATTTGACTGATGCTGCTGAATTGGCTGTAGGTACGAATCCAAGAAACGTGGATACTGATGGAGATGGTATTGCTGATAATATTGAAGGCTTGGTAGATGCAGATGGTGATGACCTTGTAAATGCAATGGATCTTGATTCTGATGGTGATGATATCTCGGATGCTATTGAAGCTGGTGAATTACCAGCTGATGGAATCTTTGATAACGCTGATGAATTAGCTGCTAGTGATAGTGATGATATCCCTGATTATTTGGATACTGACTCTGATGGAGATGGTATATCTGACGCCAATGAGGCTGTGACTCCTGGGCAACCTGTGGATTCGGATGGTGATGGTGGTGCTGACTTTAGAGATACTGACTCTGATAATGATGGGCTTGATGATAATGTCGAGGATGCTAACCAGGATGGTGAAAGAGATTTCATCGACAACAATGGTGATGGGGTATATAACGAAGGCGATGTTTATACAGAAACTGATCCAAGAAATGTAGATTCTGATGGTGATGGTATTTCAGATGGAGTTGAGGGTCTAGAAGAGGGATTAGATGGTGATGGATTTGTTAATGCTTTGGATTTGGATTCGGATGGTGATGGTATCTTGGATGCTATCGAAGCCGGTGCAAATCCTGCGGAGCCAGTTGATACTGACTCTGATAGGGCTGCTGATTATTTAGATTTGGATTCTGATGGTGATAGTTTGCCAGATGCCAAAGAGGTTGAATTTGGCACAGATCGATTGTTAGCAGACACTGATGGTGATGGTGAGACTGACTTTGAGGAAATTGGAGCTGATGGTGAAGATGGCCGGAATGTTGCTACGGAAACAGATCCTTTGCTTGCTGATACAGATGGTGATGGTTTGAATGATGGTGTTCAAGAAACAAATAAAAATGGTAATCATATACATTATGATACTGATGCTGATATTATTTATGAAGTTCGAGAATTTGCTCTTGGTACTAGTGATAATTAAGT
>CAYYFV010000166.1:0-1579 GCA_964471455.1 uncultured Candidatus Peribacteria bacterium
TGGATGGTGTTCCAGATGGAATAGGAGCTGTTATACAAGAGCGATTAGAGCGACCGATGTTACTTAGTGGTCTTGAGCAGCAACAATATATGACCCGTTTACAAGCGGCTATTGCTTCTGAGTTACGAGACTACGAAATTGATGAGCGTGAGAGATACTTAGAGCAAGTTAATCAATTTGTGATGATGTTAACTGCTACTCGACTTAGTTTACAGCCAACTGTTCACTAGTCTTCGAGATTCTTATTTTGCCAATCTTCAATTTTGGCATGGTGACCACTTAATAGCACTTCTGGCACTCTGAGTCCTTGGAATTCTTCGGGCTTGGTGTAGACGGGGTGCTTTTTTTTGCCGTCTAGATTCTCTCCAAATGATTCGTTTTGATGTGATTCTTGGTTGCCAAGTACTTCTGGAAGTAGGCGAGTGATACCCTCGACAATACACAGCGATGGGAGTTCTCCTCCGCAAAGAATGAAATTTCCAAGCGAAATTTCTTCATCGACACACAAATCAATTGCTCTTTGGTCGAGGCCTTCGTAGCGGCCACAAATGAGTGTGAGGCTTGGTTTGTTTGCTAACTCTTGGAGTTTGGCCTGGTTGAGAGTTTGGCCTCGTGGACTTGGAAAAATTACATAGGTATCTGGCTCTTTTTGTTTGATGGCTTGGATGCAATCATAAATAGGCTGAGCTTGCAAAACCATGCCGGCTCCGCCGCCATATGGTGTGTCGTCGACTTTTTTGTGTTTGTTGTCCGCGTATTCACGAAAATCGTGTAATTCAAATTCGGCCGCTTGTTTGTCCTGGGCAATTTTTAGGATCGATGAGTTGAGGTAGTTTTCTATAGCTTCTGGAAAAAGTGACAAAATGTTGAATTTCATAGTATATGAATGTTTATGTTATTATATTAATAACATGAGATTGGCTTTTAATAAACTTAATTATGAGGAAATTACTTTTGCCTGTGGTTTTGACATCGGCGGCTGTGATTGCAAATACTGGTTGCAGTGGATTGAGGTGGCAGGTGTATCAGGAAGGGGAGTTGGCTCAGGTGCATAAAAAAGATTTGCAGCTGGGGGATTATGATCAAGATTTTGATGAATTGTTTGTAGACAATGTGAATCAGAAGTTTGTTGGGGAAATGTTTGAGCTTTGTTATATGCAGCGCTTATTTACCAAAAAATATAAAAGTATTTATGAGTGTGTTGATTCGAAGCCATAACTACTTGGTTTGTGGCGGCTGAGCTTGTTTGAGGTTTTTCCAAAGTTGATTGAATAAAAATTGAAAAGTTTCGTAAAGTTGTTGGTTGTCGACAATAATTGAGGCCTCCATGTTGTCTAGATGATTGGTAAATACTATAGAGTTTTTTATAAGGACAATATTTGTTAAGAAGAGCTTTTCTGGCTTGTCTATAATTTTGACTTGATGATTTGGATTTGTGAGTTGTGTAAGATACCAATCTGTTATTGGTCCACTGACAGCTATTTCGCGAATGTTTCTAGTAGAGTTATTGGCGTGTTGAAGGAATTCTTTGAGATAAATAAATTTATCTTCCTTGGAAAATGCTTGGGGATTGAATATT
>CAYYFV010000167.1:0-1558 GCA_964471455.1 uncultured Candidatus Peribacteria bacterium
GCAAAATCAGCTGGTGACACAAAAAGATGGAAAGCATTTGATTCTAGGTATTGCAAAGAACCACTCTTAACATTTGTACAAGATATACATGCATTAAGAATGAAAGGTGATGTTGAATATTCACTTTCAATAAGGGACATTAAGCAATTTTGTGAGTATATACGCTACATGATAAATGAACCAAAACCAATTGAACGTGCAATAAAAGAAGTAATACTTGTAAAATTTACAGACCCAGCTGAGAGAGAGCTTGCTAGAATTAGAGCAAATGATACATTCGGTGTGACGGTATAAGATGCGACGTAATACGGCTAGTCTTTCTGATCATGATTTATTTATCAAAACTATAGATTTGATCGAGTATGCAACAAACTCAAAAATACAATTACAACATTCACGTAGGACTAATTGGTGTGTATATAATGGCTATAATGCAAATGAAAAACTAAAACAATACACTGTTAATCTTGCAAATCCATCTGATAAACACATACCAAAATATACAGCACTTCTTCACGAACTTGCACACATACTTTACGAAAGCCCATTTACACCAATAAAGAAACTCCTTCAAATGTGGTCCCAGGATAATTCAGCTAAATACAAATTTTATTTCGCGATTTTCAATATCTTAGAAGATCAAAGAATAGAATCACATCTAACTAGGGCATATCTCGGATACAAAAAGAAATTTGATAGAACAACAACTGATTTAGGAAAAAACCTGAAAAGCAATGTCCCAAATGATCCAAGCTATATTTTATTGGCAATAAGATTCAAGCGAGATGATCTTGTGAAAAAATCAAAAAATTATGAACATTATAAAAAAGCAATAGATGATGTTGCAAGAACAGACAGGTTTGGTGGATTAAGAGTATTAATTTCGATAAGAAAGTACATAGATGAATATAGACCAAACTCAAATCCTGACGAATACACAAATCCACTACCAGGAATGCCTAACACGTCAAGTGATCCATTAAATTTACCACCACCAAGAATGCCTAAAACATCTCAGAAAAGAGACCAAAAAAATGACAAATTTACATCTCCAGACTATAAGATTCCCGATGAATTAGGCAAAAGTGATTATACAGAAAGTGAGATTGATGAAATTCTTCAAGATGGAAAAACAGGCGGGGAAAAGCAATTCCAAGAAGTTAGAGATCAATTACTAGGCATATATCGTGAAGATAATACACCAGTCGATGTTACAAAAATTAAGAGAAAAGAAATTCCTTACAAAATTGATTATAGAGTTGCAAAAGGAATGAATAAAATTTTCAGAAAACTGAAATTACGTAATAAATCATTTATTGACATTACAGGGCATGAAGTTGATGTGGATGAATACATTGAGAATATCATTAAAGGAACCAACATTAACAAAAGTTATGAAAATATTCAAAGAGTGAAAGGTGTATCAATAGTAATTTCTATTGATGCATCAGGATCTATGGATCATCCTAACGGTATACCTATTGCAAGAAATCTTGTTTCTACTCTTTATGAATCAATAAAAGGAATACCAAACATAGAATTACGTGGAAATGTATGG
>CAYYFV010000168.1:0-1188 GCA_964471455.1 uncultured Candidatus Peribacteria bacterium
GTGGATCGAATGGGATTTGAACCCATGACCTACGCAGTGTGAGTGCGTCATCCAAACCAAGCTAGACGACCGATCCAATATTTTTCTAGAAGTATTATATTTAGGCATTCAAATTTGTCATGAAAATATATAGTAATAATCTGACTTACAAATTAAATGGAAAAAGAATGCAAGCATTTTGTTCAAGCAAAAAACCAAATTTTATCAAATACTAAGGGATGTGAAGAATGTGAGAAAGAAAAACTTCCGTGGGTTGCGTTACGAATGTGTTTAACATGTGGGCATGTTGGTTGTTGTGATTCTTCAGTAGGACTGCATGCAACAAAACACTTCAAAGATACGGATCATCCTGTTATGATTGCTCTACCTAGTAAATCTTGGAAATGGTGTTATATTCACAAGGAGTATTATTGATAATGATTACTCGATTCAAACTGGGAAAATGGGATCTTAGCGAATTGATCAAAAACCCAGCTAGGAATATGCTTGATAAGAAGCTAGCAAAACTGGAGCAGAGAGCGAAAAGGTTTGAGAGGATCAAAAATTCACTAAGCTCAGATATTTCATCTACAAAATTCCTCAATCTTTTACACGATATTGAAGCCATTTCAGAAAAGTCAAGTGTGATAGGTGGCTATGCATCATTATCCTATTCTGAAAATACACAGTCAGATGAGGCAACGTCATTACTTACGCGTATATCTAAATTTGGTGCAGACATAGAAAATAGATTATTGTTTTTTGACCTTTGGTGGAAGAAACAAATTGATGAGAAAAATGCAAATCGATTAATCAATTCAACAGGTCAATATTCCGAATACCTGAGACACAAAAGGCTTCTAGCTCAATACTCACTAACGGAACCCGAAGAAAGGATTATCAATACACTTGACGTTACTGGTGCGTCTGCACTTGTAAAGCTGTATGATAAGATCACCAATGGTTTTACATTTGTTGTAACGATAAGCGGCAAAAGATAAACTCTGAACAGGGAGCAACTTACAAGACTTGTTAGAAGTAAAAATGCTAAGATAAGAGAAAATGCGTACAAGTCTTTATTTTCTAAATATTATGATAATAAAGGAGTAGTAGGAGAAATTTATCAAAATATTGTATTAAACTGGAGAGATGAAGGTGTTGGGATAAGAGGCTTTTCTTCCCCAATAGATATAAGAAACATTTCTAACA
>CAYYFV010000168.1:1199-1517 GCA_964471455.1 uncultured Candidatus Peribacteria bacterium
GATAATAAAACAATTAAAACACTGCTTAGTGTTTGTAAGAAAAATTCTAAAGTCTTTCAAAAATATTTTGGGCAGAAAGCAAAATTACTTAATATGAAAAAACTTCGAAGATATGATCTTTATGCACCAAGAAAATCAAATGTGAAGGAAAAAACATATTCATATGATAAATCAATTAAGCTAGTCTTAGAATCACTTGCAAAATTCAGTCCAATTTTATCAGCGTATGCTAAAAGCGTGTTTAAAAATAAACATGTTGATTCTTCAATACGACCTGGAAAAGCATCTGGAGCCTTTTGTAGTACACCATCTCCAAAA